>JBBSKK010000080.1:0-9498 GCA_038256395.1 Cytophagales bacterium
CGGAAATAGAACTGCGGGCGGTACTTGTTGAAGAACGGCGTGTGACGGCCACCCTCTTCCTTCGACAGTACGTAAACCTCAGCCTTGAAGTGAGCGTGTGGCTTCACTGAACCGGGCTTACAGATTACCATTCCACGACGGATGTCCTCCTTATCGATACCGCGTAGCAGCAGACCGACGTTGTCGCCCGCTTCGCCACGATCCAGGATTTTGCGGAACATTTCCACACCCGTGATCGTAGATTTAAGGTTTTCAGCACCCATACCCAGGATGTCCACTGGATCACCTGAGTTAATGACACCACGCTCGATCCGGCCGGTAGCAACCGTACCACGACCTGTGATGGAGAATACGTCCTCGACGGGCATCAAGAACGGCAGTTCCGTCATGCGGGGGGGGATGGGGATGTAGCTGTCAACAGCCTCCATCAAATCCTCCACCGTCTTCACCCACTTCTCTTCGCCGTTCAAAGCGCCGAGGGCTGAACCCTGGATAACGGGACTGTTGTCGCCGTCGTAATCGTAGAAGCTCAAAAGCTCACGGATTTCCATTTCGACGAGTTCCAGCAGTTCGGGATCGTCCACCATGTCAACCTTGTTCATAAACACGACCAACTGGGGTACGCCTACCTGGCGGGCCAGCAGAATGTGCTCACGGGTTTGGGGCATGGGGCCGTCCGTAGCGGCTACCACGATAATGGCACCGTCCATCTGGGCTGCACCAGTTACCATGTTCTTCACGTAGTCGGCGTGGCCGGGGCAGTCGACGTGCGCGTAGTGGCGGTTGACCGTCTGGTATTCTACGTGTGAAGTGTTGATGGTGATACCACGCTCTTTTTCTTCGGGCGCGTTGTCGATTGATGAGAAGTCGCGAATTGCGGATAGACCCTTACCCGCCAGTACGGTGGTGATGGCCGCGGTCAACGTAGTTTTGCCGTGGTCAACGTGTCCGATGGTACCGATGTTTACGTGCGGTTTCGAGCGGTCAAACTTATCTTTTGCCATGTTTTCTTAGGTTGTACTTGATTTAAGAGATTATACGTGTTTTTAACGGGTAGTGTGGGATTGTGGAATATTGATGAGCCGTTGGGGGGATTTGAATCGCGACGGCGAACCGCCCCGACCTCTTCCTTCCCAAGGAAGTGTTTTGTGGATATATTTAGTGAGCCGTTGGGGGGATTTGAATCGCGACGGCGAACCGCCCCGACCTCTTCCTTCCCAAGGAGGCGCGCAATTTCCAGAGCCGTTGGGGGGATTTGAACCCCCGACCTCTTCCTTACCAAGGAAGTGCTCTACCCCTGAGCTACAACGGCGTGAATGTGAAACAACGAAGCGATCATCGAAATAATTCCAACAGAATAATTTTCGGTGATCGCTTCGTTGGGCTTGCTTAATGAGCGGGAGACGAGGTTCGAACTCGCGACCTATAGCTTGGAAGGCTATCGCTCTACCAGCTGAGCTACTCCCGCAAACATTTGGTGGGGGCGGATGGATTCGAACCACCGTAGGCGTACGCCAGCAGATTTACAGTCTGCCCCATTTGGCCACTCTGGTACACCCCCTCGAACGATTTCAAAGCCTTTTGCCCCTCCACGATTCACTTTGGAGTCGCAAAATTATAGCCTTTTCAGTTATTGACAAAATTCTTGGTGAAAATTTTCCAATAAAAAATAAACGGCAGCCGCGAATTGCTTCGTAGCTGCCGTTAAAGGGGGTTTTTATGCCTTAAAAACGAATTCCAAAATTTATCATTTTCACCGCCGGACCCCGATTATCTTGGAATAGATTGTTCATGTCGTAGTGGACAAAAAAGTCGGGAAAGTTTTTAATGCCCAACTCGAAGGCTGCGCCGTAGCGGAAGTCGTTGAGGTAGTAGTTGCTCCTCACTTTGTCTTTATCGCCGTCGGGGTACTTAATCTTGGTATAGCCACCCAAGCGATAGCCCACGTAGCCGCCCGCGCTGATGTACGAGACAAATGAGCCGGGGAAACTCACCGTCGGCATGAGCGAGAAGTTGACGTAAGGCACCGTCAGCTTGGTTTTGCGAACATCCACTTCGCGGCCTTCATTATTTAATATTAGCGGAAACTTAACAGCAGTAGCCTCTTTCTCGATCGTGTTATTTCCTTCAAACATCAGATTGTTCCAGGCCACGTCCAGGCCAAAGTCCAGGTGCAGTCCGGCATTTTTGCCCCGTGCCAAAGTCGCGCTTTTTACAAAACCCAAACTAATGTAACGCGAGCCAAACGGGCGCAAATCGTAGTCCTCCGTGTTGAAACCACCCGGCTCGTTTTGAGCGTAGGCGTTCAGCCCCAGCGAGGCGTTGAAGCCCCGGCGCGGACTGGAATACTTCCGTACCCGGCGAATGCGCATGATCCGATCACCGCCGTTGTCATTGTCGTAATCGTCGTCGTAGTCCCGATCGCGGCGGCTTTCCCCGTCGCGGGCGGTGGTGTCGATGCCTCCCCCGCTGCGGCGATTGCGGTCGTAGTCACGATCCCGATCGTCGCGGTCGCCGCCCACCCGAACGTGGTCGCTGCCATCCTTGATGTCCACGCCTCGGGTGGTAATTGTCACTTCGGTGTCGCCGTCCTTGATGCGGATGCCGCGTAAGCCGATGCGAACGTAATTCTTGTCTTTGGCGTCGGCGCTGTCTTTCATGTACTTCCGGCCATCGATGTCTTCAAAGTAAATTTTGGTTTCGCCCTGCATAGTGTCGAGGCGCGCGCCCAGGTCTTTCAGGAGCGCGTTCAAGTCATATTTCAACAACTTGTCCAGTTCCTTACGGTCTTCGCCGTAAATAATCATGCGGGTTTTGTCCCCGAAGGTGATGATGATCGAGTCTTTTTGAGCGGGCGCGGCGTAGGAAGCCACGGAACCCAGCGCGGCAATCGCGCATAAAATGAGGGATTTCAGGGTGCTTTTCATGGTATGTCAATTTAAAGTTTTGTCTTATTTTTCAATTCCTGGTACTTGTCGGAAATCTTGTCTTCCCCGTTACGAAGGCGTTCGTCGGCGCGGGCGAGGATTCTTTTGGGATTGAAGCCCAGTTCGTCCCATTCGACTTCATCGCCCTGCTTGACATTTTTCAACTGGCGCATCACACGGAGAAATTTGGAAGGCTTTTGATCTTCTTTGTCGAAGTTCTCTATTTCGACGTGGGCCACGATTACCCGGTTTGGCAGAGGGTCAGTCAATACTGTGCCAGGAACTTGCACTTCGACGGGCTGTAATGACTTTACCTTGTCAGTTTTTGCAATCAGTTGCTCAGGTTTCGTTTCTGTCTTCTCTACTTTGGCAATTTTAACGTCTTCGAGAACTGGCTTCTGCTCGATTTCTAGTTGGGTTGGAGCGACCGCTTTTTCCACCGTTGCGAAAGTTTCTCTCTTTACAGACTGGCTCTGATTATTATCCTCGGCTGGCGCCGTTTTATGCGTACTGGCCAAGGCTTCTGTCTCATCCAGCTTCAAAGCGGGTGAATCCAGCTTTTCTTCTTTTGGCTTTACTATTTGCTCCGTTTGGGCCATTTGTCCTTGTGGCTTGCCCATCGGCGTTGGATTTTGCCAGAAGAGATAACCCGCCAGTAGCACAATCGTGACGCTGGCGGCGGCGTACCAGTACCAGCCGCCCAGGCGACGGGGTTCTTTTTTCTGCCCATGCTCGATGCGCTGCCACAGGTCGGGCGACGGCGTCCTTTCCAGGTTGGAAAGCTTGCGGGCAAACAAGTCGTCTATATTGTTAGGCTTCTTCATAGGCTACTTTTTTTTTTAGTTCATTCTCCCAGTCCGTCACGAGTTGCTGTAATAGGACGCGCGCCCGGTGCAACTGCGACTTGGAGGTACTTTCGGTGATGCCCAACTTTTCGGCGATCTCGGCGTGGGCGTAGCCTTCGATGGCGTAGAGGTTGAACACCGTGCGGTAGCCTGTGGGCAGCGAGTCGATCATTTTCAGCATCTCCTCGGTTTCCAGCGCTTCGTCGGCCAGCGTGGTATCCTCTATTTGCTGGGCTTCGTCCAGGATCGCCACTTCCTGAATCCGTTTCCGCTGCCGCAGGTAGCCCAGCGACTCGTTGACCATAATCCGCCGCATCCAGCCCTCGAAACTCCCCTCGCTCTTAAATTGGCCGATCTTATCGAAAACTTTCATGAATCCTTCTACCAATACGTCTTCGGCGGTCATGTGGTCGCCGACGTACCGCAAGCACACGCCCAGCATTCGCGGCGCGTAGCGGTCGTACAACTGCCGCTGCGCTTTGGGATCGCCCTGGCGGAGGGCCTTGACCATTTGGGCTTCCTGATTGAAGAGGGGTAGTATTCGTGACATTCCTTCGGGGTGTTTCAATAGCAAGATGCACATTCGCCCCCGGCAGGTTGCATGGCGCTTTTTATTTTTTCATAAAAAAAGGGAAACGGCTGTTAGTGAGCTGTTTCCCTTTTTAATCGGTCATGCCTATGGCACTTTTCATAGTAACTAGCTGCGCATTGCCTGTTGAACGCGAGCGACGACCATTCTTTGCTCTTCGCGAGCCTTCTTGCTATTCTAGAACCAGAAGTAAGCGAACAAAGCCACGATCAAGTAGGGCATGATGAACAAATACATGATCCCCGTATTCAGGCCGATACCGACATCGTTGCGACCATTGCCCATCGTGCTTTCCACCGATCCCCGGCACATGGCGCACTGGGCCCAAAGCTGGCTGGTCGTCAAAATCAGCATTAGTAGAATAGAAACGACTTTACTCAGTATATTTTTCATTGGTAATAAGGACTGATTAACAAATACACAACCACGCCCGTGATGCTAACGTACAGCCAAATCGGAAACGCCCACCTGACCGCTTTCTTGTGTTCGGCAATTTGGTTACTGTACGCAAAATACACCGCCCGCAGCACGAACCAAACTACGACCACCGAGAGTACAATGTGACTAATCAGAAGGAAATAGTAAATGGGTCGAATCAGCCCCTCGCCGCCGAAGGGCGTGGATTCATTGCTGAGGTGATACAACACATAACTAGCCAAAAACAAAGAACCCAGCACGAAGGCTGCCGTCATGGTGCGGCGGTGCGCCGCTATATTTTTTCTTTGAATAAAAAGCAGGCCAATCACCAGCAAAATAGCCGTCAGCGAATTGATAACGGCATTGACGTGCGGCAGTACCTTGGTCCAACTTCCTAAATCGACCTTTTGCCTAACGCCCAGCAGAACCGCAACAACTACCGGGATAGCGATGGCCAGGATATTAATAAGGTGATTGTATTTGCGGCTTTTTTCTAAAACTAACGTTTCCACTTTTTTGTCTTGAATTTTCTTATTTCCGCCTCTCCCGATTATGCTCCAGAATCCTGATTTCGGCCATAAGACGGTCGGTTTCTTCGGAGTCGGTAGTGTCGTAGAACCCGCGAATGAAGCCCGCGCCATCTACTAAACTTAACCTTGCCTGCGGCGAAATGGTTTGCAATCCGGGCACTTTTTCGTTGAAACGAAAAACGTTTTGAATAGTACGAGCGAGCAACGAATCGGGGAGGGTTGCTACCAGCCATCCCTTGTCTGACTCCTTACGCTCGTTCAATATAGAAATGAGTCGTGCGTCTTCCGCATTTACCAAAGTTAGAATGACAAATTGCGGATAGTCTTTGTGCAGAGCCTGAACGCGGCCGAGTTGCTTGAGCACTTCCTGACAAGTATCGGCGCAAGGCAATGATAAGGTACTCACCAAAATCGTTTTTCCTTTTAGTGCGGCGGAGGTGACAGAGCCACTATAAGCAGGCAGAGAAAAATCCTGAACTTGGTAAAAAGTAGTATCGCCATCAGGCCGGACGGTGGCATTGTTTGCGGCGTCCCGGAGCGGAACGAAGTAGGGAAGGTCGTAGCGATTGGTGGTGAAAACCTTGAGGAACAGATAAATCAAAACCGGGAATACCAATGTGAGCATCAGTAACCCTGTTTTTGTATGTTTCCGCATGAGCTTACCTCGATTCAAAGATCGAGCCGCCTTCCAGCATCAGGGCCAGCAGCAGCCACACGACGAAAATGACCGGAATCAGGATAGACCAAATGAGGGATTTTACCTCGTGCTTCAAGTGCATGAACTCGCCGACGATGTAGAATGCCTTGACGATAGTCAGACCCACGAATATACTGACCTTTAAAGTGCTTGTATGCATTAGGAAAGCAATGGCAAATTCGATACCTGTAATAACGGAAAGGATAATAAACACCTTCCAAATCTGTTTGCGCTGGGCGGCACCGCCATCGACAGGGACATCGTCGTGGCGGGCGGCTACTTCGTGGGGGGATGCGTGTATTTCAGCCATGATTATTTTTATTTAAAAAACTTAAACCAGATAGAAGAAAGTAAAGACGAATACCCAAACCAGATCCACAAAGTGCCAGTACAGACCGACTTTCTCCACCATTTCGTAGCTGCCGCGACGGTCGTAGAAGCCCGTGGCCGAACGGTCATAGATTAGAATGTTCAGTAGTACGCCACTAAATACGTGCGTACCGTGGAAGCCGGTGATGAAGAAAAAGAAGTCGGCAAAAGCGGGCGGGCCGTATTGATTTTCGGTCAGGTTGGCACCAAAAATCGTTCGCTCCACCCATTGTCCATCCACAATCTCGCGAATGACGGAACCGCCTTCGGTGCCGTGGATAAAGTGCGCCCACTCCCAGGCCTGGCAACCCAGGAACGTAAAGCCACCCAAAATGGTCCAGAGCATATACACCTCGACCGCTGACCGATCCATGCGGTGGCCCGCTTCTACAGCCAGTACCATCGTGACGCTGCTGAAAATCAGAATAAAGGTCATAATGCCGACAAATACCAGCGGCAATTCGATACCGTGCAGGAAGGGAACCGCTTCGTAAACCTTTTCAGGAATAGGCCAATACAGATTCGAGAAAGTAAAATCCGCTATTGCTCCATCGTAAGCAGGATAGCTGAAACGAACCAATCCGTAAGAAACCAGCAGAGCAGAAAAAGTAAAAGTATCCGAGATGAGGAAGAACCACATCATCAGCTTGCCGTAGCTGGCTTTCATGGGTTCAATGCCCCCCAGCCACATTCTTCTGGGTAGGGTGTCGGTCGTCGTAGCAGCCATCGCGTCGTTAAATTATCAATTGAAGGTCAGTAAAAAGAAAAACAAATAGAGCCAGAGGAAATCCAAAAAGTGCCAATAGGTGGCGCAAATTTCGATGCGCCGCAGGTTTTTGGCGTGTACCTTGAAGCGGAAAGCCGCCACCAAAGCCGTCAACAAAACAATCAAGCCGCTAATCAGGTGGAAACCGTGCAAGCCCGTGAACACGTACAAAAACGATCCCGAGGGGTTGCCCACGAAATAGACTTTCATGTCCACCATCTCGCGCCAGCCTTGGAACTGCATCCCGAGAAATACCAGTCCCAACGCAAAAGTAATAGAAATTGCCGTTTTCAGTTGGGCGAAGTTATCTTTTTTTGCCGAAAGGTAGGCCCAATGCATACTAATGCTACTAAAAAACAGTACCACCGTACTGTACCAAAAAATGACAGGCATCTGGAATTCAAGCCAGTTTCCTTCCGCGCGACGTACCAAGTAGGCGCTGGTCTGCGAAGCAAACAGCATGACGATGCTGACGATAAAGAGCCAGAGAATAAACTTTTTCGGATCCACCGCTAGGGTGGCTTCGGGTTCTTTTTGAATGTGGATTTTAGCGGTTGCTTCCATCTTTGATTTTGTTTGTAAGTTGCAAAGTGCCTGAGTACCTAAGTACCTAAGTACCTAAGAAAAATGATTATTTACTTGGTTTACTTGTTTTTTCGCACAACTCCAACACCTAAGTACTTTGGTAATCAGGCACTCAGGTACTAAATTTTATCAATTAAAAAGGCAATTTGAACGATTGGTAAGTAAATAAAAGAGCCGAACATCAATTGCAACGCGGTTTTATCCGTGCATTTGCGCATGAGGTGAAAGGTTTGGGCCAGGAACAGGACGCCGAATACGGTGGCGATGAAGGCGGAGTTGATTCCGGTCATGCCTAGTTGGTACGGCAACCAGCCGATGGGAATCAGGCAAAGTGTCCAGATCATGATTTGGATGGTCGTATTCAGGTCTTTGCCACCCTTGGAAGGGAGCATCTTGAAACCCGCCCGTTTATAGTCCTCATCCAAAACCCAGGCAATGGCCCAGAAATGCGGGAATTGCCAGAAGAACTGAATAGCAAACAAGATGCCCGGTTCCAAACCAAAGTGGTTGGTGGCCGCAATCCAGCCGATCATCGGCGGGAAAGCGCCGGGGATGGCTCCCACGAATACCGCAATAGGGCCAACTCTCTTTAAAGGCGTGTAAACAAATCCGTAAAGAATTGTGGAAAGCGCAGCCAATAGGGCCGTGGTGATATTGAAAAACAGCGCAAAAATAAGGAGGGACGAAATGCCCAGGAACATACCCCAGACCGCTGCTTCCTGCACCGTCAGCCGACCACTCGGCAATGGGCGGTCAGCCGTTCTCTTCATCAACTTATCCAGATCTTTTTCAATGATCTGATTGATGATGTTGGCCGCTCCGGTAATGCTGATTGCAGCAATGCAGAACAAGCCCAGCAAGGGCCAATTGATCGTCGGAACGGCCAGGCTGTACCCGAAAGCGCCGGAAAAAGCCACCAACGCCGCCAAACGGAATTTTAATAATTCAAAAAAAGCCCTGGCCTTATTGGCAACCAGACTAGCACTTGACAAACTGTTGTCGGATGCGATCATTCTTTGTTAATTGTTTTTATGCTTTTCTAAAAATCAGTGCAAGCTCAGGATAGTTCCGTCGCGAATTGTTGCTGTTTCTCTAATTTGGCGCTGGTAGCCAAACTCAACCACATCATAAACTGAACGCCCGCTAAAAGTACGGCTAAGGTCAAGTGTATGGGTTGCGCGAAGGCGGGAACACCCATGTAGGCCAAAATAATCCCAACCACAATCTCCAGTCCCACAATAACGAGCGTCCAACGGGCTAACGGGTAAAGCGGGCTGAATGGAGAAACGAACTTATGCACCCAGTAAAAGAGAAGAACATTGGCTGCAAGTACCAGAATAGAAAACGACCTGTGAACATAAAATGTTAACCCTAATTCGTCGATCCACTGGCTGCGGGCTGCGTAACCCAATCTCGCAGCGACTAAATCAATAGATTCTCGAACCTGGGTGCCAATGATAATCTGGATGAACGACAGGGCAATGACGGTCAGGACGATGGCTTTGATTCGCTTCTCATTTTGGATTCTCCCAGCATCCAGCGTTTCAGAATAGCTTTTAGCCAAGATGTAGAGTAGCACAAAGACGATGACAATCGCTACGACCATATGAAGCGTGACCATTACTGGATGCAATTCTGTGGAAACTACCTTGGAACCCAGCCAGCCCTGAAATCCGACCAGCACAAAAGCGGCCAGACTCGCGTAGAATAACTTGGACTTACCGGAACGCAGGTAGGGAATGGCCGCCAAAAGAACGGCGAAGATTAGAACGC
>JBBSKK010000081.1:0-9495 GCA_038256395.1 Cytophagales bacterium
GACGCCCCCGCCCTGCCCGGCGAGCAGCCCTGGCCCACGCAGCCCGTCCCGACCAAGCCCGCGCCCTTTGCCCGGCAGGTACTTACCGAAGCCGACCTAACCGACCGCACCCCCGAGGCCCATGCCTACGCGCTGGACCGCTTTAAAAATAGCCGCAGCGGCCCCAAAAACCTGCCGCCGAGTCTGGAAGGAACGCTGATGTACGGCCTGGGCGGCGGCGCGGAATGGGGTGGCACCGCCGCCGACCCCAACGGCATCATGTACATCAACGGCAACAATATGCTTTGGTGGCTCAAAATGCGCGACACCCGACAGGCCAAAGACGGCACCGCCCTCAGCAAAGGCAATGTGCTTTTCAACACCAACTGCGCCTCCTGCCACGCCATCGACCCGAAGGTGGAAGCTAATGCCAGCGCCCAGGCGTACCCGAACCTCGGCAACGTAGGTCAGCGACTCAGCCGGGAGCAGATCAGTTCCATCCTGGCCACGGGCCGGGGTCGAATGCCTTCTTTCCAGCATATTTCCAAGGAAGACCGTGCCGCCATCATTGATTTCCTGCTCAAAACCGAAGCCAATTCGGACGATGTACACAAGCTGACCGAAACCAAAACCGCAGCGGGGAAGCTATTCCCGTACAGTCCGCCTTACATCAATAACGGCACTGTACAGTTTCTCGACCAGAACGACTACCCGGCCCTGAAAGCACCCTGGGGTACGCTCAACGCCGTGGACTTGAACACAGGCGAGTACCTTTGGCAGGTCACTTTTGGCCAAAATCCCGAATTGGAAAAGAAGGGCGCAACCCAATTAGGTACCGAAAACCACGGCGGCCCCATCGTCACGGCGGGCGGGCTGCTGTTCATCGCCGCCACGAAGGACGCGAAGCTGCGGGCTTACGACGCCAAAACTGGAAAGGTGGTCTGGGAGTACCAACTACCCACCGGGGCCTTTGCCACGCCGATTACTTATATGGTGAACGGCAAGCAATATCTCGCTATCGCCGTGGGCGGCGGGCGGCAGGGGTTACCCGTTGGGAGTGCTTATATGGCGTTTGCGTTACCGTAAGTTTTTTCACAAAGCCCGATTCAAAAAATCAACCATCGGCTTCACCGCCCGATAACTTTCTAGTACACCAGGTCCCAGTTCTTTCGACTTCAACTCAGCATCGGAGAAATCTTACTTCGTGTAGTTTTCTTCATTTTCAGGTATCCCAACGCGGGACTGCGTCCTTTGGCTGAAATCTGCGTACCGTACGTATGTTCCGCTCCTTGCTATTCCAATGGCATTCCCCTTCTTTTGGATGATTTCCAATGCGGGGCAACGTTTTTTCCAAACTGAACGACAAGATTATGTACGCCGAATATTCCACCCAGTTTCCCCGCATTACCCTGCCGCTGCTGTGCATCACGCGCAAGTACGACTTCACCGTCCCCCGAGGTATGACGGATGAGGTAATGGCGAAGACATCTTCTACCAAAAAAGACCTGCTCATCCTGCCCCATAGCGGCCACATCTGCATGAGCAACGAGCCGGACGCGTTTTACGCGGCGGTGGTGAAGTTTATCGGGGAAAATCGGGAGTAAGGGGCCGGACGATTAAGGCAACGGTGGCCGACTCGCCTCGATATGTGGCCAGAAGGACTGGAAGTTTTCCTCGTATAGGTATAGCGAAGGAAAAATTTTCTTTTTGTAATGAAAAAGCAGTTTTTTCATGAAAATAACTTTGAAACCTTCCCGCCGCGACTTTTTGAAAACCGCCAGCCTGAGTGCAGTCGGGGTCGGAACACTGGAAAAATCGACAACTGGTATTTTCACCGCCAAACCAAAAAAGGTCGAACTCGCCATCGCGACGATTACTTGCGATGGCTTCGGTGATGAAAATTTCGAGAAAGCTTTTGAAATAATCCCCAAACTACCCTTCAAAAACGTCGAGTTCAACTGCTGGTACGGTCGAAATCTGACACCCGCCGGACTGCGCAGCATCGAGGAGCGCTGTCAGAAGCATAACCTAGCGCCCATTTCGGTGCAGGGCAGCTATCTGGGCGAAGACGGCAATATCGTGAAGGAAGTCGGCCACAAGCTCTGGTGCATGGAGGCCGCCCGGCGGCTGGGCTGTCGGCGCGTGAAATTCACCGGGGCCAGGCGCGGTACGCAGGGTGGGCTGGACGCCGTCATCGCAACTTTGCGAGAACTGGCTCCCGCCGCCGAGGAAATGGATATGCTGGTGCTGGTGGAAAACCACGCCAATAACAATATCGAGAACATTGCAGACTACGATCAGATTTTCAGCGCGATCCCCTCGCCTCACGTGGGAATGTGCATGGACAACGCGCACTTTGATGGAGCCAACGTGGATTTGCTGAAAGTCGTGGAGCGTTTCCACCGCCGAATCCTGCACATTGACCTGAAAGAAACCGAGCGAATGGGTATTCACAAAGTAGTGCGTTTCGGGGAGGGTGTTACCAACAACGCGGCGGTCGTGGAGCGGATGCTCGGTCACGGCTACGAAGGGTATTTAGTCGTGGAAATGGCCCCACCGCTGAGTCCCGATACGGTGGAGGATGATTTGCGGAAGGCGTATGAGTTGTTTCATAAATACGAACGTTGATGGATCGGGGAAAACTTCTGATTTTGATTACGGCTTTGCTTTTTTCTTTTCAAAACAAAAAAGAGAACAAAGCAACACTTCCCAATCCGCCTCGTGTGCTGGACGACCGTCTCGAACTTACGCTCTTCGCCGAAAACCCCGCCATCGTCACGCCTATCGGCATTGCCGTGGATAGCCTCGACCGCATCTTTGTGCTGGAATCGCACACGCACCTTCGGCCTGCCGACTACGACGGGCCGAAGAGCGATCAGATTAAGATATTTGAAGATGTTGATAGCGACGGTCAGCCTGAGAAGATTACTATTTTCGCCGACGGTTTTAAAGAAGGCGTCAACCTGGCTTTTTCGCCCGAGGGACACCTTTACCTCGTTACCTCCCGCGCTGTGTGGCAGCTTTTCGACCGCGATGGCGACGGACGTAGCGAAGACCGTAAGAAAGTGCTGGAACTCGCCGAACCCGATAAAGTATACGCCCACTCGGCCCTGCTGGGCATCACCTTCTCGCCCGATGGGTGGATGTACGTTTCGCGCGGCAATACGGGCGGGGCGTTGTGGAAACTGGTCGGTACCGATAGTTCATCCGTGACTGGCTACGGCGATGGCGGCAACGTCGTCCGCGCCCGCCCGGACGGCTCCCGACTCGAAGAAGTGGCGACGGGTTTCTGGAACCCGATGGACTTGAAATTTGATGCCACCGGGCATCTGCTCACCGCCGACAACGACCCCGACAGCCGCGGCCCAAACCGCCTCGTGGATGTAGTGCCGGGCGGCGACTACGGCTACCAGTCGCTGTTCGGCGGCAGCGGTATCAATCCCTACCTGGCCTGGAATGGCGAACTGCCGGGGACTTTGCCCTACGCCCTGGGCCTGGGCGAAGCGCCTTCGGGTTTGCTGGACGCCAGCCTGGCCGCGCTGCCGCCCGACTACCAGGGGCAAATGCTGTGCAGTATTTGGGAAGAAAGCCGCATCGTCCGCATCGACTTGCAGCCCAAAGGCGTGTCGCTGATGGGCAGTACGCGGGTCATCGTGCAGGGCGGCGAAGACTTCCGCCCGGTGGCCTTCGCCGCCGATAGCCAGGGTACTGTTTATTTCACGGACTGGGTACTCAGAAACTACCCCAACCACCAACGCGGGCGCATCTGGAAACTCGCCGCCCGAAAAGAAGTGGCGACGGAAAAGCCTAAAAAACGATCCGCCCTAGCCCAGCCGGACTCTGCTTCTAAGCCTCTGCGGGTGGTTTACAATACCGGGCCGCACACTAGTTTCGAGTACCTCGCCAAACGACTGACTTCCGAAGACCATTTCCTGCGCCACGCCGCCATTACGATACTTTCCCGCTCCGGCTACCGCGAAAAATTAGTGGAAGCCACAGAACATTCTGATTCCAAGGTGCGCGTAGGCGCGTTGCTGGCTTTGCAAAAATCCGGCTACCAGCCTGACAAGAAACTTATGCAAAAACTGCTGACCGACGCCGACGCGCGGGTGCGGCAGCGGGCCATGATGTGGGTGGGGAAGTCGGGAATGGTGGCGTTGAAGCAAGATTTAGACAAGTCGCTGGCCGTGGGAATGCCTTCACTTTTGCTGTTTGAGACGTATCTTGAAACGATTCGGCATCTTCAACCTGAGTTTCTGAACACCTATCAAAATCGCACCGAATCGCACACGAAGAAAATTGAGCGGCCTTTACCCGAAAACTTCATCGAAATGTTCATTCAGGATAGTTCGCGTCCGACTGCGGTGCGGGCAATGGCGGTCAAGATGCTGGAAAATCCTGCCCAAAAAGTAGGTCTGCTACTCGCGCTTCTTGAAAAGGAAAAGAACCCGAAGCTACAAACGGAAGTAGTGCGGTCGCTGGCCAACGTCCCCGACCTGGCGGTGGCGGAGCGGCTCTTTGACCTGGCAAAATCAAAATCCACTTCGGCCAACGTCCGCGCGGAAGCCTTGTTGGCGTTAAGCCGCCAGCCCTGCGATTTTTCTGTAAAAATAAAGCCGTTGCAGGACGATGCCTCGCAAGAGGTGAAACTGGAAGCCGCGCGGTACCTGCGGTTGTATGGGGCCGCTCCTTTGCCGAAACAACCCGCTACCTACGAAGCTTGGAAAAAATCCGCGCAAAAAGGTGGTGACGCCCCGCGCGGGCGAAAAGTGTTTTACTCGGTGCAGGCCGTTTGCTCGTCCTGCCATGCCATCGAAGGTCGGGGGGGCGACTTAGGCCCCGACCTGACCAACGTTGGACAGTCCAAGTCGCGTGATCAACTCATCCGGGCCATTTTGCTGCCCTCGGCCGAAATCAGTCCCGAATGGCAGGGCTGGCACGTCGATTTGAAAAACGGCGAGTCCTACCTGGGTCGCCAAATAGACGTCGGGGAAAAGGAAATCGACCTTTACACGCAAGATAAAGGGTTTGTCACTTTTCAGAAGAAAGACGTGAAGGACTACGGCATGAGCCAGACCTCGCTGATGCCCGAAGGCTTGCAGAACCAACTGACCGTGCAGGATATGCGCGACTTGCTGGCTTTTTTGCAGAGCCGGGAGAAGTCGGGTTGGTGAGCGTGATTACAGTATATTCTTCTCTTTTTTTGCCTTACCAGAAGAATTCCTGTAAAAAAATCCTAATCCCTCCCTTCCCCACATGGGCAAAATCAAAAACTACCGCTGGCTGGTCGTAGTGCTGCTCTTCACGGCCACGACCATCAACTACCTCGACCGCCAGATTATCGGCTTGCTGAAACCGATTCTGGAAACCGAATTCAGTTGGACAGAAACGGACTTTGCCCGCATTGTCATGGCCTTCACGGCAGCCTATGCCGTGGGTTTGGTGTCGTTCGGTTGGTTCATCGATAAAGTGGGTACCAAGCTAGGCTACTCGCTCACCATCATTTTCTGGAGCATCGCCGGGATGCTGCACGCCGTGGCGCGGTCGGCCTTTGGCTTCGGATTGGCGCGGGTCGGGCTGGGTCTGGGCGAGGCGGGCAACTACCCGGCGGCGGTCAAAACGGTGGCCGAGTGGTTTCCCAACAAGGAACGCGCTTTGGCCACGGGCCTTTTCAACGCCGGTACCAGCGTGGGCGTGGTGGTGGCGCTCGTTCTGGTTCCCTGGATTTTGAGCCACTACGGCTGGCAGGAGGTTTTCTGGATTACCGGGGCGCTGGGCTTCGTGTGGCTGATTTTCTGGCTGATCTTTTATGACATTCCCGCCCAGCAAAAGCGACTGACGACCGAAGAGTACGACTACATCATCAATGGCCAGGAAGCCGAGGAAAAAGGGGTAGGCGAGAAAGCAAAAGTGAGTTGGTCCAAGCTATTCACTTTCCCCCAAACCTGGGCCTACATCACGGGCAAAGGACTCATCGACCCGATTTACTGGTTTTTCCTGTTTTGGCTTCCCTCCTACTTTGCTACCACTTTCGATCTTGATCTCAAAAAATTCAGTCTGGAACTGATGATTATTTATACCGCCACCACGGTGGGCAGCATCAGCGGCGGCTGGTTTTCGTCGCTACTCATCGAGCGCGGCTGGCCCGTCATCAAGGCCCGCAAAGCGGTGCTGCTGGTCTTCGCGGTGTTAGAATTGTCGGTGATCGGTATTCAGTTTGCCGGAAATGTATGGGTGGCCGTCGGCCTTATCAGCTTTGCCGTGGCGTTGCACCAGGCCTGGGCCACGAACGTCTTCACGCTGCCTTCGGATATGTTTCCCAAGCAGGCGGTGAGTTCCGTCGTGGGCATCGGCGGCATGGCCGGGGCCATTGGCGGCATTCTGTTTCCTATTCTGATTGGTAGTTTGCTGGATACCTACAAAGCCGCTGGTAATCTCGCCGGGGGATATAATATTATCTTCACGATTTGCGGCTTCACTTACCTCATTGCCTGGGGAATTATTCATCTGCTGACGCGCCGGTCGCGAATGTTGTCGCTGGCGGAGTTGCGGTGACAGCTAATTTAAAAATTCACTTTTCATGCCTCTCCACTTTACTATCGTCCAAACCGACGACGACCTGCGCCAAATCCTGGATTTGCAGCGAGAAAATCATAAAACCAACATCAGCGAAATCGTAAAACGCGAACAGGGCTTCGTCACCGTGCGCCATAGCTGGGAACAGCTTAGCGGAATGCACGAGGCGACGCCCCAAATCATCGCCAAAGCAGAAGGCCGGGTAGTGGGTTACGCCTTGGCGATGCTGCCAACCGCCGCCACGCTCATTCCCGATTTGCAGCCCATGTTTGTTTTGTTGGACCAAATCTTCTGGCAAAACAAAAAACTGACGGATTGCCGCTACTACGTTATGGGCCAGGTTTGCGTGGCGCAAAGCCACCGGGGACAGGGCGTGTTCGACGGACTTTACCAAAAGCATCGTGAACTGTATCGCTCGGATTTCGACCTTCTCGTCACCGAGGTTTCGGCGGGCAATGGACGTTCGCTACGGGCGCACGAGCGCGTGGGTTTTCGTCCGATTCATGCCCATACCGACCACGTGGACGCGTGGAAGGTACTGGCTTGGGAGTTTTGAACTTAGCCCAACTCCTTCTGAGTTCTTTTGCCCTGGTGCCAAATCAGACCCCGTCATTTTTACGAAAAGAAAGGGTTCTTTCTTGGGGCTTAGACCACTTTGTGAAAAATAGGGAGAGGGGCCAATGCCTTCCGGCGGAAAAAAATTAAACCGTACTTTTGGGAAATTTTTCCAAAACATGGCCTCCAAACGCCCCGCCGCCCTCGGCTTTATCTTCGTTACCTTACTCATCGACATCACGGGCATCGGCATCATCATCCCGGTTCTGCCAGCGCTCATCACCGAACTCATCGGCGGCACGCTGAGCCAGGCCGCGCGTTACGGCGGCTGGCTGCTGTTCTCTTACGCCTTCGTGCAGTTTCTGAGCGCTCCGGTCATCGGCGGGCTGAGCGATCAGTACGGGCGGCGGCCCATTTTGCTGGCTTCGCTGTTTGGTTTTGGCTTAGATTACCTCTTTTTGGCTTTTGCCCCCACCATTGGCTGGCTGTTTGTCGGGCGCGTCATTGCGGGATTTCTGGGCGGTAGTTTCACCACGGGGGCGGCCTACATCGCCGACGTAAGCACGCCCGAGAACCGCGCCCAGAACTTCGGGCTAATCGGCGCGGCCTTCGGGCTGGGCTTCATCATCGGCCCGGTCATCGGCGGTTTGCTGGGGCAGTACGGCTCGCGGGTGCCGTTCCTGGCGGCGGCGGGGCTGTCGCTGCTCAACTGGCTGTATGGCTACTTCGTCCTGCCCGAGTCGCTCAAACCCGAAAACCGCCGTCCGTTCAGTTGGAAGCGGGCTAATCCGGCGGGAGCCCTGCGGCATCTGCGCAAGTTTCCGGTCATTTCCGGGCTGATCGTCTCGCTGGTGCTGCTCTACATCGCTTCTCATTCGGTACAGAGCGTGTGGTCCTACTATACGATGGAAAAATTTGCTTGGGACGAAGCCCAGATCGGCTATTCGCTGGGGGCGGTGGGACTGCTGAGCGCCATCGTGCAGGGCGGCCTGATCCGCGTGATCATTCCCAAGCTGGGTCGCGAACGCAGCGTGTATATCGGCCTGCTGTTCAGCTCCATTGGCCTGACACTCTTCGCCTTCGCCTCCCAGGGATGGATGATGTACGCCTTCATGGTTCCCTACATCCTGGGCGGCATCGCCGGCCCCGCCATCCAGGGATTGGTTTCTACCCAGGTACCCCCCAACGAGCAGGGCGAACTACAAGGCGGACTCACCAGTCTGCAAAGCGTCACGGCAATCATCGGCCCGCCGCTCATGACGGGCCTCTTCGCCTACTTCACCCGCCACGACACTTCCTTATATTTCCCCGGCGCTCCCATGCTACTAGCCGCCGTTCTGGCGTTAATAAGCACGATCCTTGCTTGGAGAAGCTTTCAAGGAGTTTAAAGTTTATGAGTTTATGAGTTTATGAGTTTATGAGTTTATGAGTTTTAGGAAAAATGGCCACAAGAGTTCTCTTACTCATCAATCCTTAGAAACTTTGTGCCTTTGTGCCTTTGGAACTTTGTGCCTTCCAATGCTCCTTTCCAGCACAATCCTTGCATACCACGAAGAAAAGATTTTATTTTGCGGGTCAAATTTGAAAATGTACCATGTCAGTAATTAACAAGATTAGAGAAAATTCCGGTTGGGCGGTTGGCTTTATCGGTGTCAGTATTACCCTTTTCGTGCTGGGCGACCTGTTCGGCAACAACACACTTTTTGGGGGCGGCAACAGCCAGACCCTCGGCGAAATTGACGGAAAGGAGATTAACATTCAGGATTTTCAGTCGCGGATGGACGTCATGCGGCAAAACTACGAGGCCCAGACAGGCCGCGCGGCGGGCGAGCAGGAACTCACCGCCCTGCGCGAGCAGGCCTGGAACCAGATGATTATCGACATCGCCTATAAAAAGCAGTATGACAAGCTGGGCCTGACTGTCACGGACGAGGAAAAGACGGACATGGTGCAGGGCAACAACATCAGCCCGGCCATTCAGCAGGCCTTCGCTAACCCCGCGACGGGTGCTTTCGACAAGAGCGCGGTGGTCAATTACCTCAAAAATCTGAAAACTTTACCGCTGCCCCAGCAGCAGTCATGGGCCGATTTTGAGAGAAACCTTTACGCAGACCGTCTGCGGCAGAAGTACGAAGGCATTATTCAAATGTCGTCCTACGTGACCAAGGCCGAGGCTGAAAAAGAATACGTGGCCCAAAATACGAAGGCCAATCTTCGTTATCTGTACGTGCCGTTCTATTCCATGCCGGACACGACGATTAAAGTGACCGACTCGCAGTTGTCCTCATACCTGAAAGACCACAAAGACGAGTACAAAGGCATAGATACGCGTACCGTTCAATACGTGACCTTCCCCGTGGTACCTAACACAGAGGACAGCGCCAC
>JBBSKK010000082.1:0-9317 GCA_038256395.1 Cytophagales bacterium
CAAAACGCGTGTCAACCAGAGCGTTTTTCGGCAGATGATTCTAAAAACATACACGAATCAATGTGCTATTTCTGGAATATGTTTTCCTGAATTATTAGTGGCAGGTCATATTGTTCCATGGGCGATTGATACCCAAAATCGTTTAAATCCTGAAAATGGTATTTGCTTATCAAATCTCTACGACAAGGCTTATGAAAATGGTCTAATTTGCATTGATACAGAATACAAAATACTAATTTCCAGTCGATTGAAAAAAGAAGTATCAAAAAGTTTTTATCAAAATTTTTTTGGCCGTTTTGACCAGCAATCGATTAGTTTACCTGCCGATTACCATCCCCGTAAAGAGTTTTTAGAGTATCGGTTAGAGCGTTTTTCTGTGTGAGCTGTTCTAAATCCTCATCCACTTGTTCTATAAAAACATACCCATCTTGCTCACATTGGTGAATCGCACTTTTGAGATTTGTGTGAAAAAAATCACCGACTATTAGCGTCCGAAGCCCTCGGCTGCCGCCAGTTTGAAACTGGTGGCTCAATGTAATCCAAGTCTGCGACTTGCAAAACCTACCCCTCCACCTCCGCGTACTCCTCCACCGGAATACACGCACAAATCAAATTGCGATCGCCATACGCGCTGTCCACGCGACTGACGCTGGGCCAGAACTTGTTGAAGCGCAGGTGGGGCAGCGGGAAGGCGGCTTTTTCGCGGGAGTAGGGGCGGTTCCAGTCGTCGGCCAGCACCACGCGGGCGGTGTGGGGGGCGTGTTTCAGGACGTTCTCGGCGCGGTCGGCCTGGTCGGTTTCCACTTCGCGGATTTCCTGGCGGATGGCCAGCATCGTATCGCAGAAGCGGTCGAGTTCGGCTTTGGATTCCGATTCGGTGGGTTCGATCATCAGTGTCCCGGCCACCGGGAACGAGAGCGTGGGGGCGTGGTAGCCGTAGTCCATGAGGCGCTTGGCGATGTCCTCGGCCTCGACGCCCGCCGCCTTAAACGGGCGGCAGTCCAGAATCATTTCGTGGGCGCAGCGGCCATTGGCCCCCGTGTAAAGTACCTTGAAGTCGTCGCGCAGACGCTCCTTGATGTAGTTGGCGTTCAAAATCGCCATTTTAGTGGCATTAGTCAGGCCCTCGCTGCCCATCATGGCGATGTAGGCGTAGGAAATCGTGAGGATGCTCGCGCTGCCGTAGGGGGCCGCCGACACCGCGCCCGCCTTTCCCACCCGGCCACCTTCCAAACTCACGTGCTGCGGCAGGAACGGTACTAGCTGCTCCGCCACGCCGATAGGCCCCATGCCGGGGCCGCCGCCGCCGTGCGGAATGCAGAAGGTTTTGTGCAGGTTGAGGTGGCAAACGTCCGCCCCAATCAGGCCCGGACTCGTCAGGCCGACCTGCGCGTTCATGTTCGCGCCGTCCATGTACACCTGGCCGCCGTGTTCGTGGATTAGGGCGCAGATTTCTTTGATGCTTTCTTCAAAAACGCCGTGCGTGGACGGGTAGGTGACCATTAGGCAAGCCAGTTGGTCGCTGTACTGCTCGGCCTTGGCCCGCAGGTCGGCGACGTCGATGTTGCCACGCTCGTCGCACTTGGTCACGACCACCTTCATGCCCGCCATCACCGCCGAGGCCGGATTGGTGCCGTGCGCCGACGACGGAATCAGGGCCACGTTTCGGTGGCTTTCGCCCCGGCTTGCGTGGTAGGCACGGATGACCATGAGGCCCGCGTACTCGCCCTGCGCCCCGGAGTTGGGTTGCAGCGACATGGCCGCGAAGCCCGTGATTTCGCAAAGCCAGTCGTTCAGTTCCTTGAACATAATCTGGTAGCCGCGCGTCTGCCCGACGGGCGCGAAGGGGTGAATCGCCCCGAACTCCGGCCAGGTCACGGGAATCATTTCTGCCGTGGCGTTGAGCTTCATCGTGCAGCTTCCCAGCGCGATCATGGAATGCACCAGCGACAAGTCTTTGTTTTCCAGATATTTCAGGTACCGCAGCATCTCGTGTTCGGTATGGTTGGTGTTGAACACCGGATGCGTCAGGTAGGGCGTGTGGCGGGTCAGGTTCTCAGGAAAAGTGATTTCCATTTCTTCCTCGATCACCATTTCACCCGCAAAGCCGGATACCTCGGCGAAGAGGTTCAGCAGGTTGATGACGTCGTCGAAGGTCTTAGTCTCGTCGAACGACACGCTCACGCGGTTGTCGGGGAAGGGATAATGCCGCAAATTGACGCCCCACTTGCCCGATTCTTCTTTCAATTTTTTGGCCAAAGCCGTTTGAATCGTGATCGTGTCGAAATACTCGTCCGTGGTGACGTGGAAATTGAATTTCTTGATCGTTTCGGCGAAGAGTTTGGCCAGGCCGTGCGTCTTGGCGGCGATGTTTTTCAAGCCCTCGGGACCGTGATAGACCGCGTAGGCTCCGGCCATAACGGCCAGCAGTACCTGGGCGGTGCATATATTGGACGTGGCCTTCTCGCGGCGGATGTGCTGCTCACGGGTTTGCAGGGCCATGCGCAGGGCGCGGTTGCCCTCGGCGTCCACCGACACGCCGATGATGCGGCCCGGCAGTTGGCGCTTGAAAGCGTCCTTCGTGGCAAAAAACGCCGCGTGCGGACCGCCGTAGCCCATCGGCACGCCAAAGCGCTGCGCCGAGCCCACGACCACGTCGGCCCCCATTTCGCCGGGGGCTTTTAGTAAGGTCAACGCCAGCAGGTCGGCGGCCACGGCCACCGTCAGGTCCAGTTCGTGGGCGGCGGCGATGAAGTCAGTGTAGTCGATTACCTGGCCATTAGTGGCGGGGTACTGCACCAGGGCACCGAACAGTTTTTCCTGGGTCAGGTCGGTGGTGCGGTGGTTGCCGACCAGCAGTTTGATACCCACAGGCGTGGCGCGGGTGAAGAGCAGGTCGATCGTCTGCGGGTGGCAGAGGTCGGAGACGAAGAAGGTATCGGCGGCTTTCTTGCCGGCGGGCCGCGCGGCGTACAGCATCGTCATGGCTTCGGCGGCGGCGGTGGCCTCGTCCAGCAGCGAGGCATTGGCGATTTCCATGCCCGTAAGGTCGGTGACGACGGTCTGGAAATTGAGCAGCATTTCGAGTCTTCCCTGCGCGATTTCGGCCTGGTAGGGCGTGTAAGCCGTGTACCAGCCGGGATTCTCCATGATGTTTCGCAGAATCACGGGCGGCGTGATGGTATCGTAGTAGCCTTGCCCGATATAGGATTTCAGGATTGCGTTTTCGCTGGCCATCCGCTTGAAACCTCGCAGAAAGGCTCGCTCCGAGCGGGCGGGCGGCAGTTTCAGCGGCTCGGTCAGGCGAATGCCCGCCGGGACGGTTTGGTCGATGAGTTCGTCTAAACTATTTACGCCCAGCGTTTGGAGCATTTCGCTGAGTTCCTGTTCGTCTTTGCCGTGGTGGCGATTTTCAAATTTTTCCTGAGACTGGAGGTTGATTTTCATGCTGGGTATTGGCAGAGTGTTTGTTTTCGGAGTGCAAAAGTAGGGATTTGATATGGCGTAACATTTTGTTTTTGAAAGAAGTTTTCAGCGATTTTAGGCCACGGAGTTTCACAGAGTACGGCACAGAGTTTCACGGAGTTTCTGTGGTACTCTGCGGGAAACTTTGTGTGACTCTGTGACCAAAAAAGCCCCGGCGTAAACACCGGGGCTTTCATTGTGGAATAACTCTATTTTCAAGTACCAGGGCAGCCACAACCGCTTTTA
Source organism: Cytophagales bacterium (assembly GCA_038256395.1). Taxonomy (GTDB): domain Bacteria; phylum Bacteroidota; class Bacteroidia; order Cytophagales; family Spirosomataceae; genus Persicitalea. The sequence continues at coordinate 3,712 of JBBSKK010000082.1, forward strand.
CGCTTAAAAATGCCCAGAATTTTCTTGCTACGGGGCTTCTTGTAGCCTTTGTATTTTTTTCGTCTCTTCTTTTTATTCTTACCAAATAAGCCCATTTCGGCTTTGACAATCGTGACTTCTGGCGAAGCAACCATCCGGGCCTCCGCTTCTATGCCGGATCCAACGAGCATCCAGCCGGAAAGTAAGAATATGATGAGTTTCTTGTTCATAGTTTCAATGTCTTGAAGGTAAGGCCTTTCTTTTTGAACGAGTTGATTAGAATATTATTCTTTCAAGAGGAGGAAAGGGGGAGGCAGAAAAGGACGGGGCGGCTCGTGCCAACTCACAAACGACTTCCTTGGGCCGATGGTCGGCATAGAAGGCAATGTAAATGCCATTGGGATATTTGCTTTTTATCAGGTGCTCCTACGGCCAGGTTGACGTCGATACTGCGGTGGAAGGTGCCGCTGGTGAAAAGCGAGGTGTAGCTCTGGAATAAAAGCTTGCCCAGATCGAAATGGCTTTTTATACTTACTCCTAATAAGTAGTCGGACGTAAATGTGGGTATAATTTTTACCTTGCGGCCATGCAAGGAAAGAAACGATAGATCAGCCCGAGTGGCGAGCAGCGTGCGGCACTCTCTTTGGGCGCAAGGAGACGCTTCACATGAGGATAAACCACATTCTTGAAAATTACAGGAGCCGGGAGTTTTCCATCAACTTCTCAATCAAATAAATGTATGCTTAAATATGAACGACTACGTAGAATATAGCTTAGACCAAAACCTAGCCCTTATCTCTTGGGACATGAAGACGTCCCCGATGAATGTCCTCAACGACGCCTCTATCCCGGAATTTCAGGCAGCTTTGGAAAAAGCCTACGCTGACGAGACGGTGAAAGGCATCGTCGTCACCTCGGCCAAGCCGGAGTTCATCGCCGGGGCGGATTTGAAAATGATTCTGCGCAATCAGGATCAGGATCCGAGCGAGATGCTGGAAGTGTCGATGGGACTGAACCGGATGTTTCGCCGCATGGAAACCAATGGCAAGCCTATCGTGGCAGCAATCAACGGCACGGTGCTGGGCGGCGGCTACGAAGTATGCCTGGCCTGTCACCACCGCATCGCGCTGGACAATCCGAAAACTAAAATTGGCCTTCCCGAGGTGAAACTCGGCTTGCTGCCGGGCGGTGGCGGTACCCAGCGATTACCCCGCATGATTGGTATTCAGGCAGCGCTTCCGCTCATGCTGGCAGGCCGGGACGTGTCGCCGCGCGAGGCTCTGGAAATCGGCATGGTGGACGAAGTGGCGGCCACGCGCGAGGAAATGCTGCAAGCGGCAAAGGATTGGATTTTAGCCAATCCAGCACCCGCAAAGCCCTGGGATGAGGTGGATGAAAAGACGAGCAAAATCGTCGCGCGGGAAAACTTTCAAGTACCCGGCGGCAACGTAGCAAGCGAAGCCGGGGCGCAGGCCATCGCGGCGAACCGAAAGGCAGTTCTTGAAAAGACCCACGGCAACTATCCCGCACCGCAGGCGATATTGGCCTGTGTGGAGGAAGGCTTGGCCGTCAACATGGATCAGGCGATCGAAATCGAAGCCAAGTATTTTGTGCAAGTTGCCCGCTCGAAGGTAGCGGGGAACCTGATCCGTACCATGTTCCTGGGGCTGAATAAGACCAATAAGGGCGCAAGTCGTCCGCAGGACATTGAGAAGACAGAGGTTAAAAAACTGGGCATTCTGGGTGCGGGACTGATGGGGGCGGGCATTGCCTACGTGTCGGCTTTGGCGGGCATTGAAGTAATTTTGAAGGATGTCAGCGCGGAGGACGCCGAAAAGGGCAAGGGCTATTCCCGCAAACTGTTGGACAAAGTCATCGCTCGCGGCACACTGGACGAAGCGAAGGCAGAAGCGATTTTGGACTTGATAAAACCTACCGCCGAAACGGCCGACCTGCTGGGCTGCGACCTGGTCATCGAGGCCGTTTTCGAGAACCGCGAGGTCAAAGCGCAGGTCATCCGTGAAGCCGAGCCGATGCTGGTCGAGAACGGGGTGTTGGGTTCCAACACCTCTACGCTTCCCATCACCGGACTGGCGACTTTATCCAAAAAACCGGAAAACTTCGTCGGCATCCACTTCTTTTCTCCGGTGGATAAAATGATGCTGGTGGAGTTGATTTTGGGGGAGAAAACCTCGGACTACGCTCTGGCCGTAGCCATCGACTACGTGCGAAAAATTCGTAAAACACCCATCGTCGTCAATGATTCGCGGGGCTTTTACACTTCCCGCTGTTTTACCACTTACACATCGGAAGGCATGGAGCTACTGAAAGATGGCGTCGAGCCGACTTTGATCGAAAGTGCCGCCAAAGAGGCCGGAATGCCCGTCGGCCCGCTGGCCGTGACCGACGAGGTGGCCCTGGATTTGGTCTATAAAATCGCCTCGCAGTCCATCGCCGATGGCGCTTTGACGGAAGCCGACACGAGTTATCAGATAAGCAAGCAGTTTGTAGAGATGGGCCGAATGGGCAAGAAATCGAAAGCCGGGTTTTACGAATATCCCGAAAACGAAATCAAACGCCCCTGGCCCGGCCTGACGGAACTATTCCCTTTGGCCGACCCTCAGCCGACCATTGAGGAAGTGAAGAAACGGCTGCTCTACCGGCAAGCGCTGGAAGCGGTGCGCTGCTTCGAGGAAGGCGTAATCCGCACGAAACTGGACGCCGATTTGGGTTCGATTTTGGCCTGGGGCTTCCCGGCTTACACGGGTGGAACGCTGTCGTTCGTGGATTTTGTGGGGCGGGAGGAGTTTGTGCAGGAGTGCGAGCGGCTGGCAGAGGCGTACGGGGAGAGGTTCCGGCCTACGGCGGGGCTGCGGGCGTGATGTGCTACGGTCGGAAAAACGGTTTTCTTCCAGCCCGTTTTAGCGCAAAAAAAACGGGCTGGAAGCCCGTACCACAAAATACCGGATTTACGGTATTGGGCAAGAGCAAAATACGTCCCTACTTTGCAACGTGCAAGCCTTACAACGCTGGCACCACTCTGGGATGAACACCGTATTACCACTTCCTCATCTCCAATACAAGCACCACTTGCCCTTTCCCGTCCAGGCCATTATGCGCCTGGACGGAAAGCGCAATTACACGGTTTTTTCTCTTACCGACGGCACCCAATTTACTTCCTGCCGTAGTCTGGGGATTTACGAATCCATTTTCCCGGAAACCTTCCTCCGCATTCACAAAAGCTGCATCATCAACCGGGATTTTCTGCAAAACCTAAACGACGAAAACCACAAAGCAATCCTCACCGACGGCAGCGAAATCCCCGTCTCCCGCCGTCGCTGGGCGGAAATCAAAGATTTGCTGGCTGATTGATTTCCTTTTCTAAAAAGTCCGTCAGAGGAGTCATTGCATTCTCAACTCTCAACCGCTGGGGCGGCCCCGTAAGGCAATTATTTCCGCCACCTCGCGCCCCGTCTGCATAGCGGCGTTCAGCGACGGATAGGCCGTGTAATCGCCGCAGCGATACAGATTCGGAGATAATTGCAGCGACTCGCCCTTACTCCCCACCTCGAACCGAACCAGCGCCTGCGGCAGATGGTAGCTGCGCAGATGCCGCCAGCCCCGCACTTCTTTCCCGAACCACTCGCTGAGTTCCATTTTAATATCCTCGGCCAACTTGGCTTCATCCGACAGGTCCAGCCCCTGCGTGCTAACCGAAATCAGGCTCTGTCCGGCGGGGGCGTAGTCGGGGGCCACGTCGCTGGGAATGCACAGATGATCCACGGCAGAAAGCTGGTGGGGGTTCAGAATTAGCATTTTCTTAGTCGAAGGGGAACGTTCCGCCGCAAAGTAGGTGCAGGTCGTGACGTTGTATTCTCGTTTCTGTTTGTTTCCCAAAAGCCGATCGGCAGTAGCGGCATCGGTAGCGATGACGATCTTGTCGGCCAGGATCGTTTCACCGTTTTTCAGGCGCACCGTTTGGCCCTCGATGGCCGCGACGGGAGCATTCAGACGCAGCGAATCGGCAGGAAGCTTGGCCGCCAGTTGCTCGGGAATGGCCTGCATCCCTTTGGCTGGCACGACGCCGTCGCCATTGTAAAATTGCTTGAAGACGAAACGGAAGAAATTGCTGGACGTAACCAGTTCGTTTTCCAGAAAAACGCCGCCGAAGAAGGGCCGGAAGAAGTTGACGATCATTTTCTGACTCCAGCCATAATCCTGTAAGTAGTTTAGCGTGGAAGTGTCGTCGTCTTTGAAGAAATCTTCTGCCCGCGTTACCTCGTTCACGTCCCGCATTAGTTCCAGCAGCCGCAACTTGTCGGTCAGCGAACCTACCGGAGCGACCAGAGTTTTGAAAACGCCAAGCGGCTCTTTCAAGGGGTTTGGCATTTCGGTGAAGCCATTGTTGCCGCTCTCTTCTTGCCGAATGATGGCTCCCGAGCGGAAGGCTTGCAGATCGAGGGCGTCGTAGTCGAGCAGCCGCCTGGCTTCGGGATAGGAAGTCAGTAGAATCTGGAAACCCCGATCCAGCCGGAACCCATGGTGCATATCGGTACGGACGCGCCCTCCTACGGCGTCGGCGGCTTCCAATACCAAACTTTCCCGGCCAGCCTGTTGTAGATAGCGGGCGCAGGTCAGGCCTGCCATGCCGCCGCCTATGATTACAATCGGATAGGACGTTTCCATGTTTATTGGGGTAAATGGTTGGTTTAAATATAAAGTTTAGAAGATTGAGTGAGGGGTATTTTTCACAAAACAGTCCTTCTTTTATTGAAAATAATCGTAGCTTTGAACCCACACGCAGCGTTAATTCTGGAAAATTAGGCATATTTTTATACACCCTCCGTGTATTTTGCTTATTATAGCGAACACAACCCTCCCATACAACCGACTTTTAAAAAATGAAATACCAGGTACACGAGGAAGGCGGATTCCGATTCATCGACGAAGGACAAGGGGAAACCCTACTTCTACTGCACGGTCTTTTTGGGGCTTTGAGCAATTGGGACGGCGTCATCGACGGATTCTCCAGCCGCTACCGGGTGGTAATTCCGGTGTTGCCCATTTATGAACTCCCGCCCCGCAAAGCCGGATTGGAAGCGCTGCTGGATTTTCTGGAAAAATTCCTCGCTTTTAAAGAACTGAATAACTTCAACCTGTTAGGTAATTCGCTGGGCGGCCACATTGGCCTACTCTACACCCTCAAAAATCCCGAAAACGTCCAACGACTTATCTTGACGGGCAGTTCAGGATTGTTTGAAAACTCAATGGGCGGTTCGTTCCCTAAGCGAGGCAGCTACAGCTATATCGCCGAACGCGTTGCCTATACTTTTTACGATCCCAAAGTAGCCACCAAGGAACTAATTGACGAAGTGTTCGAAACCACTTCGAGCATTGCCAAGTGCATGAGCATCGTGGGCATCGCCAAATCGGCCCAGCGGCATAACCTGGCCAAAGAACTGCACCGCATCGAGGTTCCCACCCTGCTGGTGTGGGGGCTGAACGACACAATCACGCCGCCTTACGTCGGCCATGAATTCAAGCGGCTTATCAAGAATTCTGAACTGCACTTCATTGACAAGTGCTGTCATGCCCCGATGATGGAGCATCCCGGCAAATTCAACGTG
>JBBSKK010000083.1:0-9305 GCA_038256395.1 Cytophagales bacterium
ATGAGTTCATGAGTTCATGAGTTCATGAGTTCATGAGTTCATGAGTTGGCAAGATTGGGCTTATTCTACTTTTACTCATCGCCATAAACAAAACTTTGTGGCTTTGTGCCTTTGGAACTTTGTGCCTATTCCCTAAAAAAATGAAAATAGTCGAAATGATCATGCCCCAGATGGGCGAAAGTGTCATGGAATGCACCGTGTTGGGCTGGCTGGTCAAGGTTGGCGACACGGTGGAAGCCGATGATTCTATATTGGAAGTAGCCACGGACAAGGTCGATACCGAAGTACCATCGCCTTACAGCGGCACTTTGATGGAGGTTTTGGTGGAGGAAGGCCAGGTTGTCAAGATTGGCAGTCCGGTGGCGCGGTTGCAGGTCGCGGAATCTACCAAAACGGGGAGCCAGACGTCTGCTGTTCCTGTCGCGCCAACCGAAAATAATGGTCACGAAAAAATCGAGGGAAAGGATAAAGAGGAAAATTTAGAGGAAGTAGTTGAAAATTGGGAAAATCAAATAGCTTCGCTGGGTTTGCCCACACTGACCAACGTGGCGAAACTGCCCGCCCGTCAAGCCACGGGCAACGACGCCAATAATGGCTTTTTCTCGCCCCTAGTGCTGAGCATCGCCAAGGAAGAAGGCGTGAGTATGGAAGAACTCCTGACAATCGACGGTTCGGGCGTCGAAAGTCGAGTAACGAAAAAAGACCTCGTTCATTTTTTGGAAAACCGCACCCAGCCAGCCAAAACGGTCTCGCCAACGCAAAAGCCGAGCGGCAACGTCGAGATTCAGGAAATGGACCGGATGCGCCGCATGATCGCGCAGAGGATGACTGACTCCAAGAATATTTCGGCTCACGTGACGTCGTTCATCGAGACCGACATGACCGCCATCGTCAAATGGCGCGAGCGGGTCAAGGACAGTTTCCGCCAACAAACGGGCACCGCCATTACTTACACGCCTATTTTAATCGAAGCCGTCATCAAGGCGATTAAAGAATTTCCCTTAATCAACGTCTCGGTCGAGGGGGACAATATTTTGCTCAAAAGAGACATCAACATCGGCATGGCGGTTGCCCTGCCCGGTGGCAACCTGATCGTCCCCGTCATTCATCAGGCCGACCAGTACAGCCTGATTGGCCTGGCGAAAAAGGTCAATGAGCTGGCCCGGAAAGCCCGCGAGAACAAGCTGAAAGCTGACGACCTGACGGGCGGTACCTACTCGGTTTCCAACATCGGCACCTTTGGCAACCTCATGGGAACGCCGATCATCGTGCAGCCGCAGGTGGCCATTATGGCTTTCGGGGCCATCGTCAAGAAGCCCGCCGTGATCGAAACCCCGGAGGGCGATTTACTGGGCATCCGCCAAAAAATGTTTATCTCACATTCTTATGATCATCGCGTGGTGGATGGCTCGCTGGGCGGAATGTTCCTGAAACGAGTTTCGGATAACTTAGAAAATTTTGATTCAAAACGACCCATTATTTAATGCTGAGAATTACCCTCGATATGGACGATGTGATGGCCGATACCAACGGCAAGCTCATCGACTACGCTCTAAATGAATTCGACACCCACCACCTTTACGAAGATTTTCGTCAAACGGCTTTCAAGGATCTGCTGCACCCGAAGCAGATGAAAAAAATGTATTCTTATATCCACCAAACGGGGTTTTTCAAGGACATCCCCGTCATGGAAGGCGCTCAGGAAACGGTCGAAGAACTCGCTCAGTACTACGAGATATATGTGGCGACTGCCGCTTTGGAATTCCCCAATTCATTTCGCGAAAAATACGACTGGCTTCAAACGCACTTTCCAAAAATACCGTGGAGCAATATTGTTTTCTGCGGCGACAAGAGCATCATCGCCTCTGATTTCCTGATCGACGACCACATCAAGAATATGCTCTCCTTCACCGGAAAAGGCATTTTATACTCGGCTCCGCACAACCTGAACGAAAACGCTTACCCGCGCGTGGCCAATTGGCGGGAAATCAGGGAAATGTTTTTACCAAAAATATGAATCTACTCCTGATTGAAGACGAGCCGAAAACCGTGCAATCCCTCAAACAAGGTTTGGAGGAGAATGGCTACACGGTGGACGTGGCCTACGACGGCCTGATTGGCAAGCAGTTGGCCATGCGCAATAGTTATCATCTGATTGTTAGCGACATCATTATTCCGGGCATCAACGGCGTGGAGCTTTGTCGCGAACTGCGTAAGGCGGGCAACGAGACTCCCATTCTGATGCTTACCGCGCTGGGTACCACCGACGATAAGGTCGTGGGTTTCGACGCCGGGGCGGATGATTATCTGGTCAAGCCCTTTGAATTCAAAGAATTACTGGCCAGAGTGCGTGCCTTGACCAAGCGAGGTAGCGCGGTGAGTCAAACGGCCCAAATTATGCGTTTTGCCGATTTGGAGGTGAATATGGACGCCAAAACGGTGCATCGCGCCGAGCAGAAAATCGAGCTGACCGCCCGCGAGTTCAATCTGCTGGTGTACCTCATCCGCAATCAGGGCCGGGTTATTTCCAAGGCCGAAATCGCCGAGCAGGTCTGGGAAATCGACTTTGATTCGGGAACTAACATCATCGAGGTGTACGTGAACTACCTGCGTAAAAAGATCGACCGCGACTTTACGGTAAAGCTCATCCACACCCAGTTTGGGATGGGCTACGTGCTGAAAACCGAATGAGCCATGCAGATCCGCACCCGCTTGACGATTCAATTCGGCCTGCTCGTTAGCGGTATTTTGGTGGTGTCTTTTGTGGCCATTTACTACTTCACCTACCTCAACACGGTCGAGGATTTCTACGACCGCCTGCGCTCCAAAGCGGTTTCCTCCGCCGAGCTCCTCAGCGAACCGAAGATCGACCCACAACTACTGAAAGTGTTCGATCGATCGAACCGCAACCTGATTTACAACGAGAACATCCTGATATTCAACGATCGGAATCGACTTATTTACAGCAATACCGACTCGCTTTCCATCCACGTCTCCAACTATTGGCTAAACGAAATCCGTCGCTCCGACCAGATACGCTATCGGGACGGTGACTACTATGTCGTGGGTATTTATAATAAGTACGCCTTCGGAAAAACGGTGGTGGTGTTGGGAGCGCAGGATTTGTACGGACAAGTCAACCTCGATAACCTGCGGACGATGCTGGCGGTTATATTTTTGTTCGTCACGGCGATTGTAGCTTTTGCCGGCCTAATATTTTCCCAGCGAGCGCTACTTCCTATCTCCCGAGTGATGAATGAGGTGGAAGGCATTTTGCCCCAAAACCTCAACACCCGGCTCGACGTACCCAACCAGCAAGACGAAATCGGTCGCCTGACCATGACCTTCAATAAATTGCTGGATCGCATCGAATACGCCTTTAGAATCCAGAAGACCTTCATTGCCAACGTATCGCACGAATTGAAGAATCCGCTCACAAAGATAAGCTCACAACTGGAAGTGAGCCTGTTGAAGGAGCGAACACCAGGGGAATATCAATCTACCCTTAATTCCGTGCTTGAAGACATCAAGGAATTATCCCAACTTTCCAATTCGCTGATGGAGCTGGCCAAAGTCAGCGAAAACCAGCGCGAGATGCTCACGGACCGCGTGCGGCTGGACGAAATTCTTTGGGATACCCGCACCAACCTCGCCCAGACCAATAAATCCTATAAAATCCTGTATTCCATTGAGGAGTTACCGGAGGACGATACCTGGCTGGAAATTAACGGAAATGCCACACTGCTGAGAACCGCCTTTATCAATCTGATGGAGAACGCCTGTAAGTTTTCGGACAATCATTCGGTACTGGTGCAGCTCGTGGCCGATCAGAAAAGTATCCGGGTCGAGTTTTCGGATACGGGCAAGGGCATAGCCGCCGAAGATCAGAGCCTGGTTTTTCAACCTTTTTATCGGGGAGTGAACACGGCCGACGTAAAAGGCTCAGGCATTGGTCTTTCGCTGGTCGAGCGCATCACTAAACTGCACAACGGTACCATCACCATTCTCCCGAACGAGCCGACGGGTACCCGCTTTGTCCTGGAATTTTTCCACTTCTAAGGATATTCTAATTTTATGTTAACGCCATTCTAAGGATTGGTTCCCTACTTTGTATCGTAAAGCTGATAACCTGAACCTTTAACCTATTCTTTACCGACCTGGTCGGTTCCCTTTGGGAAAATAGTTTTATATTTTTTGTGGTGTTAATATCCAAACTTGGCAGGTGTAAGCAACACCTGCCAAAGTTTTTTACAAGTAAAAGGGGCGTTCTGTTGAACGCCCCTTTTACTTGTCAGTCACTCACGAAACTTATTCCCGCTTCCTGATTTGAATGATTTTCGCTTTGTCCAGCAACTTGATAACGGGATAAGTCGGGTCGAACTCGAACCACTTAGAGCCGAAGTTGATGGAGTTGGGCCGCTTGTGGTGGTTGTTCTGGAACAATTCGCCCATCATCAATACATCGAAGATCAGCGAGTTTTTAGATTTATCCTGGTTGTCGAAGTTCTGGTAGCCGTACTTGTGGCCGCTCCAGTTGACGATTGCTCCGTGAATGGGTCCCATTAGGAAATGGATAGGCAGCAGGAAAAAGAAAATCCAGTGCATATCCAGGTACACGTAGGCCAACACGTAAAATGCGGTGTACAGAGCAATCCAACCCAAACGCGAAGCCCAGGAATCTCCCAGCTTTTCGATGAAATTCCACTCAGGATAATTGCGCTCGAAGCGGGTTTCGATGGCGCGTTTCCGGCTTAGGACGGCATTGTAGATATCCTTCGTTTCCCACATCATCGAGAAAATATTCTTGGTGTGGTGCGGCGAGTGGGGATCTTTCTCCGTGTCGCTGAACGCGTGGTGCATCCGGTGCAGAATTGCGTAGGCCCGTGGACTCAAATACGAAGAACCTTGGGATAAATAAGTAAGAAGGTAAAAGAACCTCTCCCAAAACTTGTTCATTTTGAACATCTTATGGGCGGAATAACGGTGCAGGAAAAAGGTTTGGCAGAAAAGAGAAAGGTACCAATGGCCCGCGAAAGCGGCGATGACTGCGTACATTTATTTAGTTGACGGTTGAAAGTTGAGACAAGGCCGCTTGGCGGTTGACAGTGCTGGTATTCAGCGTTCACAAATGCTTAAAATTGTAAAAATTGGATAACTATCTAGCAAAAATAGGAGTAAATGGGGAGAAATGAATTATGATTTTTCTCATAATGGTGTTTTTATGAAAATTCTTAGAAAACGGTTAGCGCGTAGTCCAGCAAGTTGGCCCCCATGCGGAGGGCTTGTTGGCGCTTTTCTTCGGGGTCGTTATAGACGCTCTGGTCTTCCCAGCCGTTTCCAAGGTCGCTTTCGTAGGAGTAGAAACAGACCAAACGCCCCTGATAAATCAGGCCAAAACCTTGCGGTGGCTTCTCGTCGTGCAGGTGTACTTTGGGAAGGCCGTTGGGGAAATTGTACTTCTGGTGATAAACGGGATGATTGAACGGAAGTTCTATGAAATTCAGTTCGGGAAAAGCTTTTTTCATTTCTCGCCGGATAAATTTATCCAGTCCATAGTTGTCGTCGATGTGCAGAAAGCCGCCCGAAATGAGGTAATTCCGTAAGTTTTTAGCCTCCGAATCAGTAAAAACCACGTTGCCGTGGCCCGTCATGTGGACGAACGGGTATTGAAAAATATCGGAACTACCCACTTCCACCACGTCTTCCTCGGGGTAGATGTTCATCTTCATTTGGGCGTTGCAAAACTTAATCAGGTTGGGAAGGGCCGTTTTGTTGGCGTACCAGTCGCCGCCGCCGCCGTATTTGAGTTTGGCGATTTTGAAAGAAGACTGAGCCGACGACTGACCAATGACCAGCAGACCGGAGAAAAAGGTTAAAAGGAAAAACTTTCGCTTCATATTGTGGTAAACTACAATCGGTTGTGGGATTTTGTTTAGGTAGCTCTGAGTAGGCTGGTTGAGAACAGGATGCTTTGATAAATCAAGCCTGCAAAGTTTTTGCCAAATGTACGCTATGACAGGCAAGAACGGCGGCAGTTTCGGTACGCAAACGGGTGTTTCCCAGTGAAATAGGCTTGAAACCTGAATCAAAAGCTTGCTGAATTTCTGCTGGGCTAAAGTCACCTTCCGGGCCAATCAATACGGCCACGGAATCTACCCCGGATACTTTTTGTACCAAATGTGCGTGGCCTTCCCCTTCGGCAACGTAGGCTATATAACGTTCTTGCGCCGTGTTTTGCTCAAAAAAATCTTCAATTGCCGAAAATAATTTTATTTCGGGCAGATAATACTGCTGCGATTGCTTCATGGCCGACAGCGCAATCCGGTTGAGCCGCTCCAGGTTGACCACCCGCTGCACCGTCTCGCGGTGGGTGTGTTCCGAAACCAGGAAATTGATTTGCTGCACGCCCATTTCGGTCATTTTCTCCACCATCCACTCATTACGTTCCGCCTTACGGGTCGGGCAAACGGCCATTACTATCCGGTAGGTCGGAGATTCCACCAACTCGACTTTGAATGGTTCATATCGGCACTCTTTTCGATTAATTTCTGTAAGCTGGGCCGTGACCTTTTTGCCACGGCCATCCGTCACGAGCATCGCATCGCCGAGCCGCATCCGCAGGGCTTTGAGGCAGTGTTGCGCCTCTTCCCCTTCCAGAAAATGCCTGGAATTATCCGGCTGATAGAAAGTATTCATAGGTTTTGCAAAAATTGAACATTTACAAGAACTAAAACCGCTGAGCGATTGATATATGGCCTCAATTATTCCTAAAAATATCGGAAAATCAAAAAAACGAGAACTTGTTTTGGATCGCGGAATCCGAAATCTACTCAACTAAAACTGGTCATCTGGTAGAGGGAAACCGCCATTTGACGGAGATTGCGCATTCGCCGAACTAGTGAAATATCAAAAACAAAACTACAAATACTACAATTAACCCAATATTATTACTGCACTATTGATTTTTTGTTAAATTATATTTTATAAAATTAACTATATCCCGTATTATTGTATCATAGTCAATCATTTAAATCAATAATCCCTTTTTATCAGAATTATGTCAAAAGCGAAACTCGAGTACATTTGGTTGGATGGATCTAAACCGACCCAGGGCTTGCGCAGCAAAACAAAAATCGAACCTGATTTCAGCGGCAAATTGGAAGATTGCCCCGTCTGGTCTTTCGATGGATCTTCCACGCAGCAAGCGGTGGGTCGCTCGTCAGACTGCCTTCTTAAGCCCGTCTTTATCTGTAACGACCCCCCGCGGAAAGAAGCTTACCTCGTCATGTGCGAAGTGATGAATGCAGACGGCACCGCGCACGAATCCAATGCCCGAGCCACGATTTCAGACGACGATAATGATTTTTGGTTTGGATTCGAACAAGAATATTTTTTGTGGGATCCCGAAACAAATTTGCCGCTGGGCTTTCCGGTCAACGGATACCCCGCCCCCCAAGGACCCTATTATTGCGGAGTGGGTGCCAAAAATGCCTTCGGTCGCGATATCGTGGAAGAACACCTGGACGTCTGCCTGGAAGCGGGACTCAACGTGGAGGGGATCAATGCCGAAGTAGCCGCCGGACAGTGGGAATTCCAGATTTTCTCAAAAAGCGGGAAAGACGCCGGCGATCAGATTTGGGTAGCTCGCTACCTGCTCGAAAGAATCGGCGAAACCTACGACGTATCCATCAACTGGCACTGCAAGCCACTGGGCGACACGGATTGGAACGGTTCGGGAATGCACGCCAACTTCTCCAACTCGATCCTGCGCACGGCGGGCAAAAAAGAGACCTACGACAAAATCTGTCAGTCTTTTGAGCCTTATATCAAAGAGCATATCGAAGTATATGGTGCTGACAACGATAAGCGCCTGACGGGCTTGCACGAAACGCAGTCCATCGACCAGTTCAGCTACGGAATCTCGGACCGAGGTGCTTCCATCCGTATTCCCATCGCCACGGTGGAGCGCGGCTGGAAAGGCTGGCTCGAAGACCGCCGCCCCAATTCCGCCGCCGACCCCTACAAAGTAGCCGCCCGCATCATCAAGACGGTAGAAACGGCGGAGGTGTAGTCTGGACATTGGACACTTAAAACAATCAAGAAAAAGCCTCCGGGACTTCCCGGAGGCTTTTTTACATTTTAAATGCGAAATCTGCGCATAAAAAGGCTCGCTAAGCCCTATCATTCATCACTCATCATTCAATACCCGTCTTCCTCCTCGCTACTCCTGAACGAATAAACATCCTTGTCCAGTTTCAGGCGGTCGGCGTTGAAGTGCGCGATAAAATCGTCGATCACTTTCACCGTGATTTCATCCCGGTTGAGCCCCACTTCCAGACCGACGCCGTATTCGAAGTTGGTGTCAATGTCGACGTGTTCGGAAACCTTGATTTCCTCGTCTTCTTCAATTTCCTCGATGAATTCTGTCAGCAGCAATTCCGCCTCTTCGTCTTTTTCCTCCTCTTCGCGGGCGTCGATACCGCGTTCGTCGGGCGACACGTAACCGGGCATTTGGTTTTGCACCCGTTCGAGGGCTAAGTCATACACCTTGGTGGCGTGGTGGAGGCGAAGCGTGTAGATGAGCGCGTCGTAAATTACCTCGCGGTTGTTGTGGTAGCCAATAAACTGAACGTGAGCGTGTTCGTTATTTTCTTCTTCGTCTTCCTCGAATCCATCTTCTACGTAGATGAAGTTCGTGCCTTCGGCCTTGCATTCTCTTTTCAATTGCGCAATCTCTTCGGGATCGAAACCGGGATTCATAGCGTAGTTAATTGTTTACCAGATGTTTTTTGTAATAAATATGTCCCAAAAATACGATGTATTTGGTTAAAGCACAGCTTTCGTTTCCAATAAAATTGCGTCCTAATCCCGCAATTTGTCCGAAATTTGCCGGAAATGTCCATTCGAGATGAAGCGTAGAGTACTGTTATTGGTAGGGTTTGGCGTGGCGTGGATTGCCTTTTTTCAGTTGGCAAGACTTCTTTTTTTCGTGTATCAGGGGTTTATCGTGGCCCATCATCCCCTCTCCTACCTGCTGGGTTCCGCCTGGCACGGACTCACGATGGATCTTTCGATGGCCGCCTATCTGCTGGTACTCCCCTCATTCTTCATGGCATTCACGGCACTTCGCTGGCGATGGTATAGCCGATTCTTGACCGTTTATCATGTTATAATCAGTTTTTGTGTAAGCCTTGTTGTCGTCGCTGATCTTCCCGTTTTCCAAGCCTGGAAGTTCCGGCTGGACACGACGCCTCTGCATTATCTATCTCAGCCCGCCGAGGCTTTTGCCTCCGCCAGTTCCTCAC
>JBBSKK010000084.1:0-9268 GCA_038256395.1 Cytophagales bacterium
ACAGCGGTCGCCGAAAGCGCCGTCCGCTGGTAATCGGGCTGGAAGAGAGTGATCGCATAGAGTCCGCCCAGAATCATAGCCACCTGCAAGGTTTGCAGAGAAAAAGGCATGACCCTGAATTTGGCGTAAACAAATATCATGCGGGAAATGGAGTAGGCCAGGGTCGTGAAGACCGTAGCGATGGCAGCCCCGGTGAAGCCGTAGAGCGGAATAAGCCAAAGATTGAGAAAAAAGCCTAGCACCGCCGAACAGATAATGAGCAGGGTGGCGAAGCGAAAGTACTTGGAATATAGGATAATTTCAAGGTTGAGTCCGGTAGCGATGTCGAGTACCTTGACTAAAGCGATGAAAAGAACCACATATTTTCCCTCGCCGTAGGTTTCGCCCTTAGGAATGAGATAGAAAATCTCGTCGATACTGGCCCAAATGAGCAAAAAAAACAGTCCGCCCGCGATGAGCTGGTTAAGCGCCGACTTGCGGTTCATCATACGGATGTGGTCGAGGTCGTTGTTGAGCAGCGAACCCGAAATGAGCGGAATGGAGATTTGGGCAATGGCCTTGCGGGGAATTTCGATGATGCCCGCAATGTAGGAGGCAATGATGAAAATACCCGCGCTGACCAGTCCGCGCTCGCCCGCGAGCATGGAGCGGTCGATAAAAAGCATTAGATTGACGCCGATGCCGCCCAGCAGGGTGAAGCTACCGTAGCCCAGCATTTGCTTCAATACGGGATTGGTCAGGATGCTTCGGTTGGGTCGCCGCCAATACCAGCGACCGAGGTGCCAGATGTAGCCGACCAGGATTACAGCGGCGAAGCCATAAGCCCCCACCAGCAAATAAAGCATGGTGTCGAAGCTGATCCAGCCAAGACCGAAAATTAGAATCAGCAGTAAATTGGCCAGCCGCAGATACACCTCCCGAATGAAGCCCGGAATGGCAATCCTGGAATTATTGCGGCAGTAGGCTTCCAGTACCGCTATGTAAATCCAAAAAGTCGTGAGCGGGATGACCAGCAGGTGGTACCGCAAAATCATCGGCGATTGCGCCGCGTAGTAGGCCTGGATGGCGTCGGAACAGGCCAGATAAACCACCGCAAACAACGTGGCCCCCATGAAGGGCAACAGCAACAGGAAGGGCAAAATGCCGTGGTGTCCCTCCTCCTCGTCGCGGAAGAGTCCGAAGAATTTGTCGGCGATGAAGGGTGTCCCCAAATGCGCGAAGGCCGCAAATATAAGGCTGTTCTCAAACAGCAGCCGCGACAGCGCCAACTGCTCCACCGACAGGAATTTGGTGGAGACGTACATCTGGTTGACAATGCCGATGCCCACCCCAATGTACGACCCCAATCCCGCTTTAAGACTCTGACGGACGACTATTCCCAATCTTTCTTAGTGGACGGTGGACAGTTGACGGTTGACAGTGCGCGCGACCGCGAGTACAGCAATAGAATCAAAGCTGTTTTGTTGATAATAAATCTGTTGACAAAAAAAACATTCATCATTCATCATTCAGCATTCCCTTCCCATATTTTTCCTTCAAAATCGACGCAATGCGTTCGGCGGCTTGGCCGTCCCAGAGGGGGGGAATGGTGCCATGCTTGGCTTGGCCGCTCAGGATTTTTTGCACCAAATCATCGACCGAAGCCGGATCGAGGTCGCTGAGGAGGTAGTTGGTTCCTAACTCCACCGTCACGGGCCGCTCGGTGCTGGCCCGGAACGTGATGCAGGGGACTTGCAGGTAGGTAGTTTCCTCCTGAATGCCGCCCGAATCGGTGACGATCAGCGCGGCGTTTTCCATCAGGTGTAGGAATTCCAGGTAGCCCTGAGGTTCTTCCAGCGTGACGTTTTCGAGGGTTTCCAGCTCAGTCAGCAGCCCGAATTTTTCCATGTTATTCCGGGTGCGCGGGTGAATTGGGAATAGTACGGGCAGCCGGGTGGCAGTATTTTTGATGATATCCAGAATCGCCCGCAGCCCTTCCTCGTCGTCCACGTTGCTGGGACGGTGCATGGTCATCAGCACGTATTGTTTGGGAGAAAGCAACAGCTTTTCCAGCAGTTGCAATTGGCTGGCTTTCTGGCGGTAATACACCAGCGAGTCGATCATCACGTTCCCCACAAAATGGACTTTCTTCGCCGGAACGCCTTCGCTGGCCAGGTTCGTCATTCCCGCTTCTTCTGTCACAAACAGGTCGTCGGAAATGCTGTCCGTCAGCACGCGGTTGACTTCCTCGGGCATCCGGCGGTCGCCGCTGCGCAGGCCCGCCTCCACGTGTACCAGTGCCACGTGCATCTTCGCGGCTACCAGGGCGCAGGCAATGGTCGAGTTCACATCGCCCACCACCAGCACCAGGTCGGGCTTTTCGGCTGCCATCACTTGCTCGAATTCCAGCATGATTTTGGCCGTCTGCTGCGTATGCGATCCGCCACCAACACCCAGGAAATAATCCGGTTCGGGTAGTTCCAACTGGTTAAAAAATACGTCGGACATACGGGCGTCGTAATGCTGGCCTGTGTGGACAATCTTGGAATCGATGCCATTGTTGACAAAGGCGCGGTGCAGCGGCGCTACCTTCATGAAGTTGGGACGGGCACCCACGATACTGAGGATTTTCAAAAAATAGGCTCGTTTTTTGCACAAAAGTACGAAACCTATGTTAACGCAGGCGGCCTTTTTGAGGCCGCCTGCTCTTTATACCTGCTTTTTACCTTTATATTTGGCAGAGTATAACAGTCCCAAACGCGCAAAGACGCCGCCGAATGCCCGCTAAACTCGCTCCAGTCATCGTTTTCTGCTACAACCGCCCGCAACACCTGCGCCAGACGCTCGACGCCCTGCGCCGCAATCCGCTTGCGGCGCAGAGTGATCTGGTGGTGTTTTCGGATGGGCCTAAGGGAACGGCCGACGTGGGTTTGGTGCAGGAAGTCAGAGCGCTGCTGGCCGAGACGACGGGTTTCCGCTCTTTGGAAATTATCCCCCCCCAAAAAAATAAGGGCTTGGCAAACTCCGTCATCGAAGGCGTAAGTCGCATGTTCGAAACCCACGAAAGCGTCATCGTTTTGGAGGACGATATGCTTTGTACGCCCGACTTCCTGGATTACATGAATACAGCACTAGAAACGTACCGAGACCGCCCGGACATTTTTTCGGTCACGGGCTACGCGCCGCCCATCGTGCTGCCCGCCCACTACGCCGAGGACGTGTACCTGGCCCCCCGCGCCAGTTCCTGGGGCTGGGGAACCTGGCGCAACTGCTGGCAAAAAGCCGACTGGCAGGTGACTGATTTTGGCAAAATAAAAAATGACCAGGCCCAACAAAAAAAGCTAAACGCTGGCGGCAATGACCTTTGGACCATGCTGTTCAAGCAGCAGCGGGGCATGATCGACTCTTGGGCCATTCGCTGGATACTGACCCAAATGCAGCATTCGGCCTACGGACTTTATCCCGCCCAATCCAAAATCAGAAACATCGGCACCGACGGCAGCGGCACCAACTTCACTTTCAACACCAGCGCCTACGGGCAAGAACTCGTCTCCGGAAAGCTGCATTTCCCGCCCGATGTGCGGCCCAATCCGGCGGTGGTGGAGGCTTTTCGAAATTATTACAATACGCCCCGGCTCGTAAAGATCAAGAACTGGGTAAAATACGGCATTTAAAAAAACTAGCCATCATTCATCATGCAGGAAATCAAACAACTAGGTAATGTAAGCTGGAATCGGGAGGAGATAATCGCCGCCATTCCCGAGTTTTTGGAATTGTACAAACAAAAACCCATCGCCAGCAATGAGGGCGGCATGAAGACGCCCCACCTGTTCGCGACTTGGTTCATGCTTAAAAAACTCAACCCCGCCAACGTCATCGAGAGCGGCGTCTGGAAGGGCCTGGGAACGTGGCTGATTGAAAAAACGCTGCCCAACGCGGCTATTTTTTGCATCGATCCCAACCCCAAATTCCGAGAATACCAGTCGGAACGCGCCCGGTATTTTGAAAAAGAATTTAGCGAACTGGATTGGTCGATGATAAAGGATAAAAAGGATACGTTGCTTTTCTTCGACGACCACCAGAATGCCTTCGCGCGCATAGCGCAGGGGAAGGCCCGAGGTTTCAAAACGTTTATTTTCGAGGATAACTACCCAGCGCAGATGGGCGACTGCTACTCACTGAAAAAGGCTTTCCAACACGCCGGATTCAAGCCGGACTTACCCAAGGGAAACCTCGTGTACGTGCTGAAACAACTCGTGCTGCTGCCGGGCCGGAAGACAATCAAAGCCGACGCCCAAGATGCCGCCTACCTGCGTGAGGAACTGGCGGTCTATTACGAGTTTCCGCCCGTCTTTAAGAGCGACACGGTGCGGAACGGCGATGCCTGGACCGAGGCGGATTATCCTACGCCTCCCCCGTTGTTCACGGAATTGGAACACGATTACCTGAAAGTGTTCCGGGATGAAGCCATTTACTACACCTGGATCTGCCTGGCCGTTCTGAAATAACGCCTCACAAGCGAGCGTCGGTGGCTTCCCTGGGCAGGGTTGCTTTCAAGTCGAAAATGGCGGAGTCAGACTGCGTTAACTGGCTAAAATCGAGTTTCTTGAACGCATCATGGGCCACTGCCAGCACCACCGCCTCGTAGGTTCCCGTGAGCGCTGGAACCAGCCGAATGCCATACACGGCGGCTAGTTCGTCCGGCAGGGCCCAAGGGCCGTGGACATCCACCCGCATCCCAAAGTCGGCCAGCTCGCGAACCACGTCCACCACGCGGCAAGCCGACGTAGCCCAGACCCATGATGGCAATTTGTGGAGGGAGATTTTCGGGCATCGAAATTGGTTTTAAATAATCCCCAAAGCTATCCTTTTTTTAAAGAGGACTTAGAAGTCGCCAGGCGGGTGGCAGACACAGGCCGTTTTTTTTTAAATGATAAAAGCGCAAGTTTTGTACAAACGCTCAGGAACCGACTACTCTCTTTAGCCCATTGTCAACCGTCGCCACGGGGCGCCCCGAACCGTCCACTCACTTGTTCTGGTTAAAACAATTACTGAAAGAACCTTATAATGCCCTGCGCACGGCTCGCGACCGCGAGTTCATCGGCTTACTGTGGCGTTATGGCGACAAGCCCCGGCACCAATTGACCGAGGTAAGCTTCGGCAAATACCGCCTGCGAGTGCCGGACACGATGTCGTTCCTGTTTCAGCACCAGGAGATTTTCGCCGACGAATTTTACCACTTCAAAACCGGTCGGTCGCAACCCGTCATCCTGGATTGCGGGGCCAATGTGGGCATGAGCATTCTGTATTTCAAGGAACTGTATCCCCAAGCCCGCGTCATGGCCTTCGAGGCGGAAGCCAGCATTGCCGCCCTGCTGCGGGAAAACCTGCAAAGTAATGGCATCAAAGACGTTGAAGTAATCGACAAAGCCGTATGGATCAATGAGCAAGGCGTTGAGTTCGGCAGCGAGGCGTCCGATTCCTCTTCCATTTATTCCGAATCGAACCAGAAAAACCGGGTACCATCCGTGCGGTTGCGGGATTATTTACTCAAAGAGCCATACATTGATTTCCTGAAAATAGATATCGAAGGGGCCGAAATAGAGGTGCTGACCGACTGCGCCAACGCGTTGGGCAACGTCAAAAATCTGTTCGTGGAGTTCCATTCCTACCTTGGTCATTCACAGTCGTTGGCGAGCGTCGTCAAAGTATTTGAAGAAAACGGCTTCCGTTACTACCTAGACACCAACCAACACCGCAAGCGGCCCTTCGTCAACCATCGCTACCGGAACAACGACAGGATGGATTTACAGTTGAATATCTTCGGCTGGCGTCCGTAAAAAACTGATCTGTATTTCTTGAATTATCCTTAACCATTAACCCTTTAACCTTTTAACCCCTAGTTTGACTCCTCCCTTCGGCCGTAGCGTCACCATTGGTTCAGGTGCTATCACCTGATTTTCGAAAAGCAGACTCGCCTCAAAATCCCGCAACAAAATTGCCAGCACGAGTTGCATTTCCATCAGGGCAAAGTTATTGCCGATGCACAGCCTCGGTCCGCCGCCGAAGGGTAAATAGGCGTAGGTAGGGCGGTTCTTGGAATTTTCTTCCGAAAAGCGGGCGGGATTGAAAACCTCCGGCTCGTTCCAGTATTCGGGGCGGCGATGCAGCGTGTAAGGACTAATGAGCATATATGAATCCGCCGGAAAAGCGTAAGGGCCGATCCGGTCTTCGGCCAGCGAACGCCGGCTGACGACCCAGGCGGGCGGGTACAGCCGCAAAACTTCCTGCACTACCTGCATCGTATATTTCAATTCCCGCGCTTTCTCGAAGGTCGAAGTTTCTTTTTTGGCAAAAACTACTTTGCCTTCTTCCCTGATTTTTTCAACTACCTCAGGGTGTTTTGCCAACAAATATAAAGCCCACGAAAGCGCATTAGCGGTTGTTTCATGGCCGGCCATAAAAATCGTCGTCACTTCGTCGCGAAGTTGTCCGTCCGACATCGTTTCGCCCGTTTCTTCGTCCCTAGTGTGCATCAGCATATCCAGCAGGTCATCGTGACGGAGGTCGGGATTGCGCTTTCGTTCTTCGCGCCGACCGTTGATGATGCCGTAAATCACTTCCTCGACTTTCGCTACCGCCGCCAGAAACTTCTTGTTGCGTGGCGTGGGAATATTAAGAGGAGGGCGAATAAAACTTTTCAGGGTTTGGTCGGCGAAGTGCATGATATCGTCGAGGGCGGCGGAAATACCCGTCACGCGGTCGCCGACATCGGTGCTGAACAGGGCTTTGGTCACGATGTTGAGCGTGAGCCGCAACATATCTTTGCTGATGTCGCGTGGCTCAGCCGCGTCGTGCGCTTGCCAGTCGGTGGCTAGTGCCTCGGTTTCCTGGGCCATCATGTCGGTCATCAGGGCCAGCCTTTGTTTGTAAAAAGCGGGCTGGGCCAATTTGCGCTGCCGCCGCCAGAAATCCTCCTCGCTCGTCAGCAGCCCGTTGCCCAGGAAAGTGGCCAGAATGGCGTAAGCTTCGCTTTTGTGATAGTTGCGGTTGTTTTCCTGCAAGACATACTTCACGTCTTCGGCCGTTTGCAGGATATTCAGGTCGCGCCGCAACACACTCACCACCGAAAGCCGCTCGTGCTGCTCCTGCAAGCGCAGCAGAAACCCCAACGGATCGCTAATAAACGGAAAAGTGCTGCCTACTAAAGGCCAGCCACGATGGCGCGGCACCTCTTGAAGTGGTTCGGTTGAAGTTTGCATAGCGGGCAAATTTAGGGAGTTTGCGTTACCTTTGTTTAGGAGTTGAAAGTAAAAAGTATAAAGTTTAAAGTGCGCTCCGGTTTTGAACTTTAAACTCATAAACTTTCAACTAATTGGCTAATAGTTAAATAAACAGACAAGATGCACAAAAAAATCTCCTCCGCCCTGATTTCCGTCTATTCCAAGGAAGGTCTCGAACCGCTCGTGCGGCTTTTGCATAAAAACGACGTCAAACTTTACTCCACGGGTGGCACCCAAACCTACCTCGAAGAACTCGGCTTGCCGGTAACGGCGGTGGAAAGTGTGACGGGCTACCCTTCTATTTTCGGCGGGCGCGTCAAGACGTTGCACCCGGTGGTGTTCGGCGGTATCCTCTACCGCCGCGACGACGAAGGCGATAAGGCGCAGGCGGCGGAGTACGAGATTCCGGCTTTGGACATGGTCGTTGTGGACCTTTATCCCTTCGAGGAAACCGTCGCTTCGGGGGCCAAGCCCGCCGAGATTATCGAGAAAATCGACATCGGCGGCATCGCGCTTATTCGGGCTACAGCCAAGAATTTCATGGACACGCTCATCGTCTCCTCACGCGACCAGTACGCCGATACACTGAATTTATTGACCCAAAAAGAAGGCAAAACTGATTTGGCGGATCGTCGTAAATACGCGGCGGCGGCTTTTGGCATATCATCGCACTACGACACGGCCATCAACCGCTGGTTTTTGGAAGGCGAGTCGTCCGTCTTGGACAGTGTCCGTGATTTTGAAAAACTACCTTCCCAAACCTTACGCTACGGCGAGAATCCGCACCAAAACGCCACTTTCTACGGTGACTTGGACGCCATGTTTGTGAAACTGCACGGCAAAGAACTATCCTACAACAACCTCGTGGACGTGGACGCTTGCGTGGGCCTGATCGACGAATTCCAGGACGCCGGGCCGACGTTCGCCATCATTAAGCACACCAACGCCTGCGGCATCGCCACCGCCGACACGGCCCGCCAAGCCTACGTCAACGCGCTGGCTTGCGACCCGGTTTCGGCCTTCGGCGGCGTAATTATCACCAACACCAACGTGGACGCCGAAACCGCTGAAGAGTTAAACAAACTTTTCATGGAAATCCTGATTGCGCCCGCCTACTCGGAAGAAGCTCTGCAAATCCTGCAATCCAAGAAAAACCGCATTCTGCTGAAACGCAAGCCGCTCACGCTGCCAGGCGAAATGTTCAAGACCATCCTGAACGGTGTGTTGCAACAGGACAAGGACAACGTCACCGAAACCGCCGACGATATGACCACCGTCACGGAAAAAGAGCCGACCGCCGCCGAACTGACCGCCCTGGAATTCGCGCTGAAAGTCTGCAAGCACACCAAGTCCAACACCATCGTCCTGGCCAAAGAAAACCAGCTCCTCGCCAGCGGCACGGGCCAAACCTCCCGCGTGGACGCCCTGCGCCAAGCCATCGACAAGGCCAAAAACTTCGGCTTCGACCTGCAAGGCGCGGTGATGGCCTCCGACGCCTTTTTCCCCTTCCCCGACTGCGTCGAAATCGCCAAAGAAGCGGGTATCACGGCCGTCGTGCAGCCCGGAGGCTCCATCCGCGACAAGGATTCCATCGCCTACTGCGATGCGAACGGGGTAGCGATGGTGACGACGGGGGTGAGGCATTTTAAGCATTGATGTTTGAGAAGGAGGAAAGCAGGAGAGGAGGAAGGGAGGAAAGGAAAATTTGTGTATTAAGTAAGCGGGATCAATAATTTGCCCACTTGTTGACTTCTTCTATCATTCACTCATTCACTCATTCAAAATTGATCAGAGCTACTTCCGCCGACCTGCCCGAACTGACGTACCTCATCAACAGCGCCTACCGGGGCGATAGCTCCCGCAAGGGCTGGACTACCGAGGCCGACTTGCTCGGCGGCATCCGCACCAGCGAAGAAAGCCTGACCGAAACGTTGGCCAAGCCCGACGCCACCATCATGCTGCACCGCGACGAGGCGACCGACGCCCTCATCGGCTGCGTGTATCTC
>JBBSKK010000085.1:0-9201 GCA_038256395.1 Cytophagales bacterium
CAAAAAAGAAAACGAAGTTGGGTTTTTCTGGTTCTTTTGGGTTGGAAGAGAAGGAGAACAGCAGAGCAGCCAACACCACCGATCCGATGGCGAGAACCTTTTTCTTGAATAAGACCTTACTCATGAGTGATGCGAATTTTCGGTGAATCCCTGCCAATTTAAGTAATTTCGGGACTTTTCTTACTTGTTGGGTCATCCTTTCTTCACTCTTTTTCCGTGGGCTGTATTATCTCCACCGTGGGTTGTGTCCCCACAGCCCCGCCTCAAAAACAGTATGGATATAGCAAATGGACGATATTCTTTCATTTCCGAGGTAAAAACCAAGGTTCGTCAGGCTCAGTATGAGGCATTGAAGGCAGTAAACGTACAATTGATCCACCTGTACTGGGAAATTGGCAAGTCCATAGCCGAAAAGCAAACCGAAAGTTGGGGCAAATCCATTGTAGCCACGCTGTCCGAGGAACTGCAAAAGGAGTTTCCGGGCGTAGGGGGATTTTCAACCACTAATCTCTGGCTGATGGCTCAATTTTATTCTGAGTATCAAGGAGTTAAAAATCTCCAACCATTGGTTGGAGAAATAAGCTGGACCAAACACATCGTCATTTTAAACAAGTGCAAGGACAATTTGCAAAGGCAGTTCTACATCCAGGCGACCAGTAGGTTTGGCTGGACCAAAAACGTCCTCATTCACCAGATTGAGAACGAGAGCTATGAGAAATATCTGCTGAATCAGACCAACTTCGACCGGACACTGCCTGATGACGTAAGACATCAGGCGCATTTGGCGGTCAAGGACGAATATACTTTCGATTTTTTGAATCTTTCCGAGGAGCATAGCGAGAGCCAGCTAGAGACGGAACTCGTGAAAAACATTCGGAACTTCCTGCTCGAAATAGGGCATCCGTTCACCTTCGTAGGCAACCAATTCAAAGTTCAGGCGGGTAGTAAAGAATACTTTATCGATCTGCTACTTTACCACCGCCAATTGCAATGTTTGGTAGCGATAGAACTCAAAATAGGAGAATTCATGCCAGAGTACAAAGGCAAGATGGAATTCTACTTATCCATCCTGAACGACAATGTAAAGCTACCCCATGAAAATGATGCCATTGGCATAATTATTTGCAAAGAAAAGGATCGAACGGTCGTAGAATATTCCCTCAAAACAAGCAATATGCCTATCGGTGTGGCTACCTACACAACAACGGCAAAACTACCGAGTAAATACAAAGAGCTACTGCCGGGCAGGGAAGAAATTGCAGATAAGATAGATGAATATTTTGGTTTGAAACAACCATCTTCTACCAAATAAAAATGACCCGCTATTGCCTTGCCCTCGACCTAAGGGACGACCCCAAGCTGATCGAAAAATACAAGTGGCACCACGCCCCCGAAAACTTCTGGCCAGAAATAAACCTGAACATCCGCAAGGCGGGGGTGAGGGACATGGAGATTTACCGCTTCGGCAACCGGATGTTCATGATTATGGAAGTGGACGACACCTTTTCGTTCGAGCGAATGGACGAAATCAACCAGGATCCCAAATCAGTAGAGTGGGAAGACCTGATGTGGGGATTTCAGGAAGCTGTGCCGGGTGCTAGGCCGGGGGAAAAGTGGGTGCTGATGGATCGGATATTTAAATTACCGTGAAATCATTTTGAACCGCCTTGTCGGGGCGATAGCCCCCAATTTGCAGTCCTTAGAGGGGAAACTACCTTATAAACCATCGAATGAAATTTTTAAACAAACAAAATGCCCCGAACCAGGAAATCTTCAACTACCCCGAAAAAGCCCTGTTCTTCGGCACGGGCGTACTGCTGAGGGGTTTACCGCTGTACTTTATCGACCAAGCCAACAGGCAGGGCATATTCAAGGGCCGCGTAGTGGTGGTCAAATCCACCTCGCGGGGCAGTATTGCGGCCTATGGTGAACAGGATGGCTGCTTCACGACCGTAGTCCGGGGCATTGCCGACGGGAAAGAAGTGGAAGAAAACGTCATTAACTGCGCTATTAGCCGGGTGTTGACGGCCTCCGACGAGTGGGATGAAATACTGTCCGTGGCCGAGAACCCTGACTTGACGGTGGTCGTTTCCAATACCACCGAAGTCGGGATTACCTACCAGGAGGAATCTATTTTCAACAATCCGCCTTCGTCGTTTCCGGCGAAGTTGTTAGCGCTTTTGCACAAGCGGTACGAAGCCTTTGAGGGCGATACGCAAAAGGGACTGGTGATCGTTCCGACTGAATTGATTTCGGAAAACGGCAAGAAACTGTACGGTATCGTAAACCAATTGGCGGCTTACAATCGGCTGGATGTGGCCTTCGTGAGCTGGCTCAACGAAGCCAACCAATTCTGCAATTCGCTGGTGGATCGCATTGTCCCTGGCGAAATAAAGGGTGATTTGAAGACGGAACTGGAAGCCAAATTTGGTTATAAAGACGACCTGATGATTATGGCCGAACCCTACCGTCTGTGGGCCATCGAGGGCGACGCCAGCATTAAGGCCAAGCTATCGTTCCACGAAGTCGATCCAGGTGTCAAAATCGAATCATCTATTGAGAAATATAAAGAGTTAAAACTGCGGCTGCTCAATGCACCCCATACCTTTTGCACGGGCCTGGCGCATTTGGTGGGCTTCGTGACGGTGAAGGAAGCCATGCGCGACGAAAACTTCCTGAAATTCATTCGCGGACTATTGTTCGACGAAATCGCCAAAAGCCTCGACCCTAGCATCGAAAAAGCTGAGATCGACGCCTTCGCCGAAGCCGTGATCGACCGTTTTAGTAATTCGCATTTGGATCATAAGTGGCTTTCCATCAGTCTGAATTATACTTCCAAAATCAAGATGCGCTGCGTCAAGCTGATCGAAAGCTGGTACGCTCAGTCGCCCGCCGAACGCTCGCACATGGCCTTTGGCTTTGCCAGCTACCTGCGGTTTATGAAGGTGGAACGCGAGGATAACGGCAAGTACTTCGGCCATGCCAATGGTCAGGATTACCTCCTGAACGATCCGGAAGCCGGGCAACTCGCGGCTCTTTGGAATTCTACCGACGAGGTGGAGACATTGGTGGCTAATGTTTTGAAAGCCGAAGAATTGTGGGAAACGGATTTGACGAAACTGGAAGGCTTTCAGAAGGATGTGACCGCCTTTTTGCAAGAAATTATGGACAGCCCGAAATTTGGATTAAACCTCTTTAACCAGTCATTGTGAATAAAGTACTGAAAGTCCACCCTGACGACAATGTCATCGTCGCCCTCACTGATCTGGCCAAAGGCGAGGAACTGGCACTAAGTGGAGACACCTACATCCTAACCGAAGACATTGCGGCTAAGCACAAGTTCGCCGCCCGCGACTTCGCGCCTGGCGACGAAATACAGATGTACGGCGTGCTGGTAGGTAAGGCACAGAACGAGATCAAGCGTGGGAGTTGGCTGAATGTCTTCAACACTAAACACGCCGCCAGCCCGCTCACAGTGCGCGAGAGCGACTACCAATGGCTGGGTCCCGACGTGTCGAAGTACGAAAACGCCACCTTTAAGGGCTTCCACCGCAGCGATGGCAGCGTGGGTACGGCCAACTATTGGCTGGTGGTGCCGCTGGTATTTTGCGAAAACCACAATGTGGACACGCTTAAAAAAGCGCTCACGAAGGCGTTGGGCTACGAAACGACCACGCCTTACCAGGACAAGGCCGAGAAAATTCTGGCCATGATCCAGGCCGGGCAGGAAGGCGAAATTCTGCAAACGGAACTTCCATCCACTCCGAAAAAACGAGCGGTTTCCGCCGTTTTTCCGAACGTGGACGGCATCAAATTCATCACCCACCAGTCGGGTTGCGGCGGCACCCGGCAGGACGCGCAGGCGCTGTGTGGCCTAATAGCGGGCTACATCACGCACCCTAATGTGGCCGGGGCGACGGTGCTGAGCCTGGGCTGCCAAAATGCCGAGGAAAGCATTCTGTCCCAGGAAATTGAAAGGCGGGTACCCGGCTTCGACCGCCCCGTCCATATCCTGAACCATCAGACGCTGGGCGGCAAGGACGACATCATCGACCTGGCTTTGAAGCAAACATTGCTGGGCCTGAAAGCAGCCAACGAGCTGGTACGGGCCGATGCGCCATTGTCGAAACTCTGTGTGGGTCTGGAATGCGGTGGCTCCGATGGTTTTTCTGGCATTTCGGCCAACCCGACGCTGGGCTATTTTTCCGATATGCTCGTGGCTTTGCAAGGCAAGGTAATGTTGGCCGAATTCCCCGAACTCTGTGGCGTGGAGCAAAACCTGGCCGACCGCTGCGTGGATCGCCCCACCGCCGAACGCTTCGCTCACCTGATGCATACGTACAGCCAACGCGCCACGGCGGCGGGTTCCGGCTTCGACATGAACCCCTCGCCCGGCAACATCAAGGACGGCCTCATCACCGATGCTATTAAGTCCGCCGGGGCGGCTAAAAAGGGCGGCTCCTCGCCCGTGGTGGATGTGCTCGATTATCCTGAAAAGGCCACCAAACCCGGCCTCACGCTGCTCTGCACCCCCGGCAACGACGTGGAATCCACCACCGCCGAGGTAGGTTCGGGGGCGACGCTCGTGCTGTTCACCACGGGGCTGGGTACGCCCACGGGGAACCCCATTGCGCCCGTGGTGAAAGTGGCCAGCAACAGCAAGCTGTTCAGCAAAATGCACGACATCATGGATTTCAATACGGGCGGCATCATCGAGGGCAGCGAAAGCATCCCCGCCGCCGCCGAGCGCCTCATGGATTTCGTGATCGCGGTGGCTAGTGGCGAAACGACCGTGAAAGCGGTGCTAAACAACCAGGATGACTTCATTCCCTGGAAACGGGGCGTATCGTTGTAGGTTCCTGATTTTCGTTATCTTTGACAAAAACAGCTTCAAGAACATGGCAGAAATTATCGAAATCGCTGAAGAAAGAGACATTTCACAGTACGAACTAGAAAGGGGGAAGCCTATGCCCAGACTTATTCATGGAGCCATTCAATTCAACATTGGATTCGAATTGAAAATAAGATATCCCGATCAATTTCGGATTGCCAGCGAGGTCACTCTGGATACGAAGCCTGACGGAAGTACGCCCGATGTAGTACTGTATCCTGCCATGCCGCTTGATTTCAAAAATGATCCCGCCCGCCGTCTCGATGCGCCTTTGTTGGTTGTCGAGATTCAATCCCCGTCGCAGAGTTCGGCGGACATGGTCGGCAAATTAGAGCCGTATTTTTACTTTGGCGTGAAATCCTGTTGGATCGTCGTCCCCGACTTTCGGGCCATTTTCGTGTACCACGACCCCTTCAACTACTCCTTCTTTCACGATAGCGAAACACTTAAAGATGCCAATCTAGACATTGAGATAGGTCTTTCGGAGGTTTTTAAGTGACGATTTCTATGAACAAAGTAGTAGTCGTCACCGGAACCTCCTCCGGCCTGGCCGCCGCCACAATACCAAAATCGAGCCTGAGAATGAAAATCTTCCGTATTAGGTGATGTTGCGGGTGTTCGCGTTTAGATCGAGCAAATAGCGAACAGCCAATTCATAGCCAAGTAGCCCCAGACCGCAAATCATGCCGTGGCAGCGGCTGGTCAGGAAGCTGTGTTGGCGGAATTCCTCCCGCTTATGGATATTGGAGATGTGTACCTCCACGGCGGGCATCGGCACGGCGGAAAGAGCATCGGCCAGGGCTACCGACGTATGCGTAAACGCCCCGGCGTTAATCACCAACCCATCGAAAGAAAAGCCCGTTTCGTGGATCTTATCCAGTAACGCACCCTCGTGGTTCGACTGGAAAGAATGCAGTTCTTCGTCCGGAAAGGTCTTTTTTAAGATTTCAAAATAATCTTCAAACGACTGATTGCCATAAATACCAGGCTCCCGCTTCCCCAGCAAATTCAAATTCGGACCATTGAGTATCAGGATTTTTTTCATTTCAATTTTTAGCTTAGGACAGGATTTTAACCGCAAGGACGCTAGGACGTCAGGATTTTCTTTGCGACTTTGCGAGAGTCTAAAAAGGCCGATGGCCGAAAGCCCACTATGTGGCAAAGCTACATCAAACATTTTAAAGATTACCTCCGCCTGGAACGCTCACTCTCGGGCAATTCAGTGGAAGCCTACGTCCACGATGCCGACAAACTGCGTGAATACGTCGAACTACACGACCTCGCTACCTCGCCCGTCGACATTACCGAAGCCCACCTGCTCGGTTTCCTGAAATACATCACCGAACTCGGCTTGGCGGCCCATACCCAAGCTCGGTTTCTTTCGGGTATCAAGGCATTTTTTAAGTACCTTTTGCTGGAAAATGTCATCAAAGAGGATCCTTCCGAACAAATTGATTCACCGACATTGCCAAGCAAGCTGCCTGACGTCCTTTCCTATCCCGAGATAGAGGAAATGCTGGCGGCAATCGACCACTCCACGCCCGAAGGCACCCGCAACCGCGCCATTTTGGAAGTTTTGTACAGTTGCGGACTGCGCGTGTCGGAACTCACAAGCCTGCAACTTACTAACTGCTATTTCGATATCGGCTTCATCCGTGTCCTGGGCAAGGGCGACAAGGTGCGGCTGGTTCCCATAGGCCGCGATGCCATCAAATACACCGAAATATACCTGGAAACTGTTCGCAATCAGCTTGATGTCAAGAAAGAAAGCGAGGACATCGTCTTCCTAAACCGCCGGGGCGGCCAACTCACGCGTGTCATGATATTCCTGGTTGTCAAAGCCGTAGCCGAAGCAGCCGGCATCGCTAAGAATGTCAGCCCGCATACCTTCCGGCATTCGTTCGCTACCCACCTCATCGAAGGCGGAGCGAGTTTGCGGGCGGTGCAGGAAATGCTCGGCCACGAGTCCATCATTACTACCGAAATATACACTCACCTCGACCGGGACTACCTCCGGCAGGTGATTACGGAGTTTCATCCCAGAGGGTAGATTGGTGGGGGAGGCGACAAGCCGAGGTAGGGTAAATCTAATAGCCAATTTGCTTATCCAATACGACCTTCAAAAATCACTCAATCTTGAAAAATTCTAAGCCGGAGCCGCTTCTGTACACGACTGCCCGCGAAGTGGACGGTGGACTGACCGTTGCGGACGGGGAATTTCCCGCCGATATGCTGGGTACGGTGTACATGGTGTACCAAATCGGCAGCGTTAACTCCAACGGCCTTCCCTATCCCGAATTCCTGCCCGACGGCTCTCCCAATCCCGAGTACGGCTCGGCAATTATGAGCGGCGACGGCATGGTGTTGAAAATCGACCTCACCGACCAGCCCATGATCAAGACGCGGATTATGAAGACGCCGTCGTACTACGCTGACTGGAATACACGGCTGGGGACGGAAGAACACCACAAAGATTTTGATTTACTGAGATTCAAGAACTTCGGCATTTCCCGTTTTTCGCTGATGCTGGGTACCTGCAACCCGCTGAACACCGCCGTGACGCCCGCCCATTTCGGGCAAGACCCGTCGGTACTCGTGGCGGCCTACGACGTGGGTCGGCCTTACATTCTGGATTCCGTGTCGCTGGAATTGCAGACGCCCATCGGCGACAGCAGCGAGTGGATGACGGGCATTCCGGCCACGGTACCCTGGGCCTTTGAACTTTTCGAAACTACGGCCCACCCCTGCTTCGACCCGCACACGCAGGAGCTTTTCAGCGTCAACTACTCGCGCATCGAAAAGTCGGTGATTATGGCCGGGCGGACGGTACACCACCTCAAAAATTCTCGTGACGTTTTCAGGCAAAAGCTGGTGGAACTCATGGAAAGTCACCAGGATAATCCTGATTCAGATGCTGTGCGCGAGCGGCTGGCTCATTTTTTTGAAAATCTGGACGAAGAGCTATACCCTAAGACCCAAACCGGATTTGTGAAAAAACTGTGGGATTCCGTCAAGGCATTTTCCAAAAATATTTTCAATAAAAAGAAAAAAGAAGTAGACCCCGGTGCCGCCGTGACGCTCATGCGCTTCGACGGCACGGGTCCCTGGAAAAAATGGACGCTGCAAGACCAGTACGGACAAAAATTGCAGATCAAGAACTGCATGCACCAAACCGGGCTGACCAAGGACTACATCATTTTGCAGGATTCGTCCTTCAAATTTTCCAACGAGCTGCTCATCAACAACCCCTTTCCCGAACATCTGGAACTGGAACGCTTCATCAGGAAAGTGCTGGCCACGACCATGTTGCCTTACACGGAATGCTACCTCGTGCGGCGGAAGGACCTAACCGATGGGGTGGAGCAGGCGGTCGCCTACAAGCTGGACAGACCGATTCCTATCGAAACGATCCATTTTTCGTGTGACTATGAAAACCCAGAGGGTCAAATTACCCTGTACGGCATCCATAATGCCGCCATGTGCGTGGCCGAGTGGATTCGGCCCTACGACGTTTCGGCACTGAATGGAAAGGCCATCGACCCGGAAGTGATGAGTTTGTTCTCGCTGGGAACGATGGACGTCAGTCGATTCGGGAAGTGGAAGATCGACGGACTCGAAAATCGGCTTTTAGAGGAAGAATCGACCGTAATTTCAGAAGTGGGCGATACTAGTGGTCCCAAAGATGCGTCGATGGGCTTCAACACCTGGACTATCAGTCTTTATACCTTTCGCGACATTATTTCCAGTGAAACGACGGTGGATACACTCGAAAATCTCTGGTTCGTATCGAGTGGTCTGGATACGCGGATGCTCACCCAATTCATCGAAACCCTATACCGCGACTACCCCAATCGTCAGGTACCTTATGCCGAAGTGAAAGAGCTGACAAAAAAGGGGTTGCCTTATAGTCTCAACTACTTAAATACCAAAACCATGGCTTCCAACGAAACGGGTTACTACCAGTTTCAGGAGGGGGATTATCTGCGTAGCGTCCAGTTTGTCCCCCGCAAAAAACCGACACCGGGCGTTCCCTACGGTCTGGATGGCTATATCGTGTGCAGTATTCAGGTGGCTTATCCTGAGCAAGGTGGCACTCAGCGGCGGCAGGGCGAGTTTTGGATTTTCGGGGCCGAAAACATAGCGGTGGGACCGATCTGCAAGATGTACCATCCCGAGCTGAATTTCTGTTTCACGCTGCATTCCGCCTGGCTGCCCAACCCGCAACCCAGCACGATGCCCTACAAAGTGAACGTGCGGGAAGATTACGGAAAAGTGATCGATAAGCTCCCGGATAAAGCGGTGATCGAACC
>JBBSKK010000086.1:0-9150 GCA_038256395.1 Cytophagales bacterium
CTGAAAGGTTCGGGTTCGGAGGTTTTCTTGCAAGAAATGACCATAGTCAGGACTACCAGCAAGAAGGCGAGCGGATAAAATAGGTATGTTTTCATATCAGAATTTTTCAGGAAAAGGAATTGGGTCCGTTTCAATCGCGTTGGTACTCGATGGTGTGCTGAACCATCGTTCCCTTACTGGTCTCGTCGAAGACCCACTGCATCGTGCTGCCGTTTAGCTGCAACTCGTATTCCTTGCGCTGGCCCTTGCCATCCTTTAGGATGATTTTGTCCCCGGCTGTTTCCCACGACATCTTGCCGGAAAGCATGAACTTCACCACCGCTCTCATCATCACGTTGCCCAGCGGATTCTGGCAGCCCCCCGCCGGGGTCATTTTCAGGTTTCCGTCGGCACTGAGAACAATGCCCATGTCTTTCTGACAGCCGCCGTAGAGTTCCTTGAAATGGGTGTAGAGGTCTGTAATGCCGTCCTGAGCGGGCGACACCCGATGGGCGACCATGCGCCACGAGCCGACCACGTCCGGCGGGCGGGTGGGAGTAAAACTCAGAGCAAAAACGGTTAGTAGGCTGGCCAGCAGGAGCCGAGGTCGATTGAGATTTTTCATAAGGCTTGTCAAAATCAGGTTTTGAAATCATTGCCCCAAATTTCCTCAATTGCTGCTCCCCGGTCAATAACCCTTTACACCTATTGAGTAAGCGGTAGGGCGTAAGCATGTCCATTTATTTACAAAGCTGCCCGTTGGCCAGAAACGGCGAGAGAACCGACGTTTTCTGGATGCTGGCGGCATGGGTGGTGGCGGCTTCCAACCCCCAGCCTTTCAGCGTGTTGAACTTGCTGTCGGTGGTCATGTCCATCACCTCGCACAGCGGATCGCCACCGCCGACATTGCCCGGCCCCCACTCCCAGGCAAGCCAGCCGATGCCGAGCCGCTGGGTTTCGGTCAGAATGGTCTGGTAATCCACCCGGCCTTGGGGGCCGCAGATGCTTTCGCCCCCGGCGTAGGCCCCGTAAGCCGCAAACTCGCCCACGATGAACGGCAGCCCGGCATCGACCGCCGCCTGAAACTGATCCTTGATGAACTGAGGCGTGGCCCCGAAGGCGGTCGGCCAGTAGGTATGCACCGAGAACAGCAGATTCCTGTCGGGATCGGCCTGGGTCAGCCCCGGCCCCACGCGCACGAGTTGCTCAAGGTTTTTGCCGTAGTCCGCCCCGTCGATGGCCAGCGGCGTGTGGATACCCGCCTGGCGGAGTTGCTGCACGGCGCTGGTGTAGCCCTGGGTGAACTGGGCGTCGGTCACCTGGTCGTCGCCGCACTCGTTGGCGATGTTGACCAGTAGGTATTTCTGGTGCTTCTTGATGACCGCCACGATGTCGGAGCGTGTCCAGAAAGCGACCATCTGTCCCAACTTGTTCCACTCGCCAGTGGCGTCGTGGGCTTCCACCATCGGGATCATTTTTTGGGCGACGCAGGCTGCGATCAGGTTATCGAGGTCAGCGGCCTGGGTGGGTTGGCCGTTGTCTTCCAGCGCTTTCCAAACGATGCGGACACAGTTGACCCCGGTTTTGGCGATTTCCGGGAAGGAACTGCCCGTGCGGTCGGTCCAGATGTTCATCTTGTTCACGCCCCGTAGCATCACCTTATTCCCGCAGGGGTCGTACAGGAAGCGGTCTTTTACGTAGAAATTCTGTTTGGCGGTAGGGGTACCTTTTTTGCAACGAGTCAGCGTGTAGAGTGCCAACAAACTCAAAACCGTCGCGGTTATTTTAAATTTCATAAGGAGAATGCTAGGGTGTTTTTGCTATACTTTCCGTTCAAACTTCCAGGTATAGGTCTGGTCGCCGATCTTACGTTTCCAGATCATTACCTTACTTTTCGCACCGCTGCCCGTTGTTCCGTCTTTCAGTTCCAGGCTGGCCGCGTCCTTGCTACCATCGGGATGGGTAATGGTAATTGTACTGCCATTCACCGACCACTTGTCGCCCGTTTGCGGGCCAAAGGAAAGGGCGCGGATTCCGGTAGCAGTACAAATCGTCTGCTGAATGGGTGTGATGGTGCCGTCGCTTTTAAAATCATACAGGAAGATGGGCAGGCACTGGGCAGTAACCACATTGAGCTGGACATAAAAAATCAGGATGTCGTCGATGTTGCCCACCGGCGGAGAAACCAGCAGATTTTGCCAGGCCCATACACTGGCTACGGTTGCCGGATGCGCGTTTTTTGGTGCGGGGTCGCGGCTTTTGCCGCAAGAGGGGGCCAGCAGTGGTAGGGTTGTCAGTAGCAGCACAGCTACCCAGATCAGGCGGGTTGGTTTCATGTAAAAGTAATTTAAATGATTGATAGACAGGATAACCAGGTATTACTGTACGGGTGCGTCGAAGTTGCCTTCGAGGGTGTAGGTCTTACCATCTTTCACGTTTTTACCACTGCTGGTGAACGTACCGCTGCACCGGCTCTTCGTCGCCGTTGTCAGCGTAACAGTACCAGCGTCGGGAGATAGCACGCCAACCGTTCCGACGTACACGGCTGGCAAATCATAACTCTGGTACAGGTAGTTGGCCTTGCCGCTCGTTAGCGTTTGGGTAAGGGTAATAAACGGGTAGATGCCGGGCGCTTGCCCAATAATGCTTAGCGAAAGGGAGTGCTTATCATCGGTGCTGGCAATCGACAACACGTAGCTATCGCCTCCCAGGCCCGAAGCTTTCGCCGTAGTGAAGGTAGTGATAATCTGCCCGCTCTGAGTCAATTTGATGGTGGCCGAGCCTTGACCCGTGCCGACTTCGGTGGTATCGCTTTTTTTGCAACCCAAAGCCATGGTCACAAAAAACAAGATAGCAGTACCGAAAATGAAAGGATTCGTTTTCATAGTAAGAGCGAGGGTTTTCATGGGAATAGCGCGAAAAAGTTGATATGGTAAAATTCCACCAATCGCGCTTGCTCCGCAATAAACCTTTACACCTATTGAGTAAGCGGTAAAAAAAAGTTTGCTTTCCTACGCAAAAGTTGGTTAACTTTCTGATCGACACCTCCTCCGCTCTCAATCAAACGATATGGGAAAACTACTTCCCCCGCTGCTGCTGTATTCGTTGGCCCTGTTCGGTGGCCTTCTGAACCGGACTTACGCCCAGCCGCCCAGCGTGACTTTCGACCATCTGTCGGAAAAAGACGGCTTGCCGGGTGGTGCAGTCTATAGTATTGCCAAAGACCGGCAGGGGTTCATCTGGTTCGGCACCCGCCGCTGCCCCGCCCGCTACGACGGAGCGGCGTTTCGCTCCTTTTTATTTCCCGAAACCTATTTTGTTACGGGTATGGCAGCCGATTCGGCCAACCGGATGTGGGTATCGAGCGACCGCGGGGGATTATGCCGCATCGACCCGAGTGCTACTCGCTTGGATTCCGTTCCGGGAACACCCCGAGCCACGGGCTATCTGTACGCCAGTAGCCAGGGCGAAGGCTGGTTCAGTCGCAACGATGGCATCGGTCAAATCAATTTCAGGACGGGTAAGATGAGGTTCTATCCCTTGCCCCAAACCACTTACCGGGGCTATAAGGTGAAGGGTTTTCTGGAAGACAAGCAAAAAAACCTGTGGGCCATCGGCAGCGACAACGGACTGTTCCGCTTCGACCGGCGTGCCAACCGCTTCGTGTGCGTACTGGGCCGGGACTGCCCCGATCCGGCCCGGCGGTTCCAGGTGTATCTGAACCGGGGCTGCGTGGATGCCGACGGGATTCTCTGGATTGGGGCGTACGGGAAGGGCCTGCTCCGCTTCGACCCAAAAACAAACCAGTTTTCTTTTTTAAAAATCCCTGACGAACCAAACCGCATCACCTGCGTCGAGGAGGGCCGGGATGAGAACGGACGGCGGCTGCTGTGGGTGGGCGACGAGCGCGGCCTGCTGGCCTTCCGGCCCGAGCAGGGGCGGTTTTATTATTTGCCGGACATCCGTCCTGCTCCGTTCGAGGTCAACGCCCTCTACCGCGACCCGGCTAACGGCATTCTGTGGGTCGGCACCTCGGATGGGGTGCTGAAATACAACCCGCAGGACAACCTCGTCCGAACGGTCACGCTGCCCCCGGCTCTGGTTCGTCTGCCCGTAACGGTCAAAGTTATCATTGCCGACCAGCGGGACACCACGGGAGAAACTTTCTGGCTGGGACTTTCGCATACGGGTTTGCTGCGCTGGCACCGACCCACCAACCAGTTCGCCCTCATCCGGTACCCCAGCGACGCGGCGGAAACCATGTGGATCGAGCAGGCAAGCGACGGAAAACTATGGATTGGCCTCCGGCGGTGGGATTACCGGGGCGACGGGGTGATGGTATATGATCCCCAACTGAACCGTTTCGTCGCCAATGCCGCCGCTGAACGGGCGGGAACGTTGTTTTCAGTTCCCTTCGTAGATCATGGCTTGCTGGACAGCCAACAGCGGCTTTGGATCGGCAACAACGACGAAGGCCTTCGTGTGCTGGATTCCCGCACGGGGCATTTACTACCCTACTGGGCCGATTCGGCGATTACGGCTCTGCATCAGGGAAACAACTTCCTGACCGACCTGAAAGCCGATGCCACGGGCCGAATTTGGCTGGGAACATACCAGGGGCCGTACTACTTGGAGAGCCCGACCCACCGTTTCGTGAGCGCCGACGCCCGCAACCCGAAAGAAGGCCAACCCGAAGACCCGGCGACAAACGGTCTGCTAATTGCCCGCAATGGCCACCTGTGGGCCGCCCGCTGGGGGAGCGTCACCGAAAGCCGACCCGACGGCACGTTGCTCACCATTCTGACGGCCCGCGACGGCCTCTATGATCGCGAAAACCGCCGCCTGGCCGAAGATCAGGCCGGAACCATCTGGATCGGCAATTTTGACGGGCTGCACGCTTATCAGCCCAAAACCCGACGGCTCTTTCGGCTGACCGTCAGCGATGGATTAAGCCGGAACAATACCACCAACGCTCTGTATATTCATCGCGGCACCCAGCTTTTTATTGGACAAGAGAACGGGCTGGATTTCGTGGATGTGGGACAGGTAAACCGCCGTTCCCCGATACCCCCGATCGTGGTCAGTTCATTCCAGGTACACGAGCAGGAGCGTCCGTTCGACCCCAACGAAACCATTCGGCTACGGCATAATGACGCTTTCAGCGTCGATTTCACCACCCTGACGTACAGCCGACTACCGAATGTCCGGTACGCCTACTTCCTCGACGGCCAGGGTGAGCAATGGCACAATATCGGCTCGGCCCACCGGGCTTACTATACCAGTCTGAGTCCGGGCCATTATACGCTTCATTTGAAAGCCGCCGACTCGTTTGGCCACTGGACCCGCCAGCCGCTACAGCTTGCCATCGACGTACTGCCGGCCTACTACCAAACCTGGTGGTTTCGTTCGTTCGTGGCATTGATGGTGGTGGGTCTGCTTTACGGCCTTTACCGCTATCGAATCAGCCAGTTGGTGTGGGTTCTGCGTATCCGAAACCGCATCTCGGCAGATTTGCACGACGAAATCGGCTCGTCGCTGAGCGGGATTAACATTATGGGGACGATGGTCAGGGAGAACCTACCCGCCGGACACCCGTCGCGTTCGATGGTGGAGCGCATTGTGGAAGATTCCCGGCAAATTAGCAGCTCGCTGGACGACATCGTGTGGAGCATCAACCCCCGCAATGACGAACTCAGCCACCTGACCGCCCGCATGAACCGCTACGCGGCGGAACTGTTCGAGGCAGCGGGCATTACCTACGAAATAATCCTGCCCGAAGCCATCGAGCCTGTTAAGCTTTCGATGGAAAAACGGCAGGATTTCTATTTGATTTTTAAAGAAGCGGTCAACAATTTGGTCAAACACGCCGGAGCGAGCGAGGCCCGATTGCGGATTAGCCTGGAAAATCAGCAGATGTCGATGGAGGTCGCCGACAACGGCCTGGGTTTCGACCCTGCGGCTGCCACGGAGCGGAACGGCTTGCGCAATATGCAGAGCCGGGCCGAACGCCTGGGTGGCGAACTCAGCATTCACGCCTCGCCGGGGCAGGGTACCACGCTGCACCTCCGATTTCCGGTTTCGGCATGACCCGAAAGGGTTATTGACAAGCCGATTTCAAAGTGTGTCCTTTGTTGGCGAAAATCCAGTTATTCCATTCTGAGCCTGGCGATGATAAAAATTTCCATCTACGAAGATAAAGAGGCGTTGCGTTCGCTGCTCGAACTAATGATTGGCAGCGCTGAAGGCTTTGCGGTGGTCGGAGCCTACGGTAATGGACAGCGGGTGACGGAGCAACTAAGCCGGGATCGACCCAATGTAGTGCTGATGGACATCGATATGCCGGGGCCTAGCGGCATCGACTGCGTGAGCCGGGTCAAGGAGTACGATGTCGATATCCGGGTGCTGATGCACACCGTTTTCGACGACGACGATCGGCTATTCGCCTGCCTCAGCAACGGGGCCGATGGGTATTTGCTCAAAAAAGACACTTCCACGCATCTGCTGAACGCCCTGCACGAAGTGGTGGAGGGCGGCGGGCCGATGTCGCCCGGCATCGCCCGGCGGGTGCTGCAAACGTTCCTGCATGGGTCCCCTCCTCAGCGGCAGGAGTATGGCATCACTCCCCGCGAACACGAACTTTTGCAACTACTTGCCCAAGGATACACCTACCGAATGATCGGCATCCAATGCGGCATTTCGGTGGAAACCGTTCGTCGGCATTTGAAGAATATTTACCACAAGCTGCACGTGCAGTGCGGCACCGAAGCCGTTGCCAAGGCCCTCCGCGAACGAATTATTTGAAAAACTGCTGCGGATCGGGCATTTTGGCTTTCATCAGTTCCACGAACTGAAAATCCACCGTCGAGAAGTTGAGCTGACGGGCTTTGTGCAGGGCGGCCCAAGCGGCGGGAAAGTCGCTGCGGTGGTACTCGGCCAGGGCCAGATTGGCGAAGGTTTGGGCGTAAGTGCTGTCCAGCGACTCGGCCCGCTTCAGCAGTCGGTAGGACTCTTCCAAATCTGCTGCTTCGTTATTATTGGCAAAGTGCCCCAACTCGACCGTAGCCAAATCCACGATTAGCGGCACATTATCGGGAGCGATATTGGCGCCCCGGCGGAGCATCTGCTCAGCTGTTTCCCAGTCGCTTTTCTGGTAGGAAATCACGCCCAGGCCCCAGAAGGCATCCACGTTTTTTTCATTGAGCAAATAGGCGAGGTTAAAACGATAAGCAGCCGTGTCGAGTTGAGCCTCCTGAATGTATTCCCAGGCACGGGCCGCGAAGAAGGCGCTGGCCTCGTCGCGGCTGGCAAAAGATTTATCGCACTCGCTCAGGAATTTTATCTCTTCCTCGATTTGCTTGGAGGTCTTGCGCTGCTCACCGAAAAGCGGGGCCACGCGGCGCTCAGCCATCGTGAGTTCCCGAGGCGGCGACGACACGTTGGTATCCAGCGAGCGGGTGTTGCTAACGTACTGCGTGGTCTGCGACCAACTCACGACGGGAAGCAGCAAACAAAGAAATTGAATGGGAAATTTCATATAATTCAAAGCGAAATCAATAAAAAACGAAGGGCCGATGTCGCACCAAATCAAACGCCTTGCCGCCGCCAAATATTGTCCTAGCGGCGGCGCGGCGGGCGGGGGCCGCCTTTCTTACGCGACTTGCGGGCGGAGCGGCGGTTTTTAGAATCCGTTTTGACGGGCGGCTTTTTCTTTTCGTGGAAGGCACCTTGGAAAGTCGGGTCTTCGCGGCGGCGCTGCTCGTCGATTTCGCGGAGTTGGTTTTGGCTTTCTTCTTGGGGCGTTTCCAGTACTTCCAGGTCGGCGGGTAGCGGTTGGCGCGGGATTTCTGCGCGAATCAGGATCTCGATTTTCTTGATGTGGTACTCGTCGGGCGGCGTCAGGAATGTGATAGCAGCGCCCGCGTGGTTGGCGCGGCCCGTGCGTCCGATGCGGTGGACGTAGTCCTCGTAAATGATCGGCACGTCGAAGTTGATGACGTGGCTCACCTCCGCCACGTCGATGCCGCGCGAGGCTACGTCGGTCGCCACCAGCACCCGAACTTCGCCGTCTTTGAAAGCTTCCATGGCGTTGATGCGGGTATTTTGTCCTTTGTTGGCGTGAATAACGCGGACGTTGTCTGTCTGTAACACCTTTCGGATCAGAAACTTATAGACGTTATCGGCAGTGGCTTTGCTGCGGGTGAAAATGAGTACCCGGCTAAAATCTTCATTTTGCGTAAAAAGCAATTCCAGCAAATTGTTTTTAGTCAAAAAGTTGGGGACTTCGTAAAGCGACTGCGTCACCATTTCGGCGGTGGTGGCCTGCGGCGTCACCTCCACCCGCATCGGGAATTCCAGAAATTCGTAGGAGAATTTTTCGACCTTTTCATGAAAGGTAGCCGAGAAAAGTAGATTCTGCCGCTTAGTGGGAATCACTTCCAGTATGCGCCGAATCTGTGGCATGAAGCCCATGT
The DNA here is from genome assembly GCA_038256395.1 of Cytophagales bacterium. Taxonomy (GTDB): domain Bacteria; phylum Bacteroidota; class Bacteroidia; order Cytophagales; family Spirosomataceae; genus Persicitalea. The sequence continues at coordinate 8,451 of JBBSKK010000086.1, forward strand.
CCAGCATCTTGTCGGCCTCGTCGAGCACCATCGTTTTGATGTGTTTCAGAACAATTTCCTCCTTGGCGTACAAATCCAGGAACCGCTGCGGCGTGCTGACCAGAATGTCCACACCCTGCCGCAAGGCTTCGATCTGCGCCTTGGGGCCGATACCGCCGTACAGGGCCACGATGCGCAGGTCGGTATGGCTCCCCAGTTGCTCGGCGGCCTGGGCGATCTGCATGACCAGTTCGCGGGTCGGGGCCAGAATCAAGGCGCGCGGATCCTGGCCTTGCGCGTATTTGACTTTCATGAGTAGCGGCAGCACGAAGGCCGCCGTTTTGCCGGTCCCGGTTTGGGCGATGCCCAGCAGGTCGTGGCCCGCCATCGCCAACGGAATGGCCTGTTCCTGAATGGGGGTGGGGTCGGTGTAGCCCGCGTCGGCGATGGCGTCGAGGAGTTGGCGGTTGAGCTTGAACTGCTCGAAGGGATTAACTTGGGTTTCCATGCGGCAAAGGTACGGAATCCTGCGTGGGGCTGATACAGGCGCATTAAGCCTTTTTCATCGCAAAGCCCGCTGCGCCGATGGCCCCGGCCATGTCGCCGAAGTGCGCTTGCACGATGGGGGTAGTTTTGCCGCCGGGTCGCCATTCGTAAACCTCCATAAAGACGCGTAACGGCTCGAAGAGCGCATCGTCGGCCAGCGTGATGCCGCCAGCCA
>JBBSKK010000087.1:0-9148 GCA_038256395.1 Cytophagales bacterium
AATGGAAAATATATACCAGCAGCGACAGCACCCAGGCAAAAGACAGCATCGGCAGGCCCAGCACGAGCCAATAAACCGTTTTGCCAAACCCAAAAAATACACTTAGGTGAAAGCCTACCCCGACAATAAACAGCAGAATCGCCAGAAATTGCTGCCGCCAGTTCCAGCCGTTGAAGGCAGGCGAAATTTTGGGGGCCAGCCGGGGCGGAACGAACAAAAAAAGCAATACCGACACCAGCGAATGCAGAAAAAAGCCGCCGCAGAAGACACCAAGGTACCACAGCGCGTAGTAATACGCCCTTTTCAGTGGCGTCAGTCTTTTAGTAGTGAAAGTGTCCAGCACGGAAGTATGGTCGTCCTTGCGGTTGAAGCCGTGGTGAAACATGTGAATCTTGCGATACACGTTGATCGGCACCAGAATCGGCAGCAAAATCAGCGAACCCAGTACATCGTTTAAACGCCGATTTTCGGCGAATAACTTGCGGTGCGACGCCTCGTGGCCGACGATGTAAAAACGGTAAAACCAAAGTCCCTGAAACAACAGCAACGGCGCGTACAGCGGCCATTTCACAACGCCGGGCCAATTGCTGTTATAAAGCGCTACGGCCGCAAAGCTTGACCCCACGAATACCAGTACTGTCTCGAGGACGAGGAAAGCGTTTCTTTTGGTGTTGGTACTCATCTTTTCAAATCTTTTACTTTCCTCCCGCCTGAATATACACCGCTGGCAACCGCCGCGCCTCGTAATCGGCATTGAATTTCGCCACGTCCTCCTTCACAATCTTTTGCATCGTCATTTTGTGCGCGTTCCACTCGGCCAGCAACTCAGCCAGACGCTCTTCTACGCCCTCGGTCGGGCGCGGATCGTGGTTATTGGCGCGGCCCCGCAGGTCGAGCAACCCGGCGTTAAGGCGGTTAGGGAAGTTGATGACGTCCTGGAAGGTCTGCTGCTTGGGCGTGATGAGGTCGTCTTCCCAGGTCGTGATTTTTTTGATCAAATCTTTGCCCGAAGTCTGCCAGACCTTCATGGTCGTGTCGCTTTTCCAGGTCGTTTGTAGGGCTTCGATTTGGGTTTTGGCGTTGCGCATCGTGTTCACGGCTTCGTGAATCTCACGCACGGCGTCCTCAGTTTTGGTCAAAACCTCCTGCTGCGCGGCGTAGTCGGCCAGCGTGGCGTCCAGGCGCGGGTCGGGCATGAGGATTGCCGTGGTCGTGGTCGTATCTTTGTCGGTGATGAGTTTCAAAGTATAAGTCCCCGGCCCGACCAAACTGCCCCGGTAGTCGCCGTTGACGAACACCTGGTTCACGCCCGGCAGCGCCTCGCGGCGCAGGTCCCAGGCCAGGCGGTTGAGGCCCTTTTTGCTGGGCAGCATCACTTTCGGCGCGGGGCCGCCTTCGTACTTTTTAAAGGCTTTGTCTTTTTGGTTGGTAAAGGAGCGAATCACCTTACCTGCCGCGTTCAGCACGTCGAGCGTTACAGTGGTGCTGTCTAGATTTTCCGGCAGGAAATAGCTGACCGCCATGCCGCCCAGCGGGTTTTGTCCGAAACCGGAAATAGGCTGCGAGGGCGAGCGTCCGTCCAGCCGCACCGCCTTAGCGGGCGTCACGAGCCGGGCTTTCTCTTCGGTGTCGAAGGGTTTCTGCGCCTGCTGATACGGGCTGAGGTCGTCAAGAATCCAGAACGCCCGACCCGAGGTGGCGGCGATGAGGTCGTTGTCGCGGATGAAGAGGTCGTTGATGGGCGTCAGGGGCAGGTTGAGTTGTAGTGGCGCCCAGTTTTCGCCGCCGTCGTAGGAGAGGTACATGCCTAGTTCGGTGCCGCCGTAGAGAAGGCCCTTCCGCACTGGGTCTTCGCGCAGCGTGCGGACGTAGCTTTCCGGTGCGACGCCCTTCACAATTTTTTTCCAAGATTTCCCGTAATCGTTCGTCACGAAAACGTAGGACGCGAAGTCGTTGAAGCGGTATTTGGTCGCCACCACGTAGGCCGTGGCCGGGTCGTGCGGTGAGACTTCGATGCAGTTGATCAGGCACTCGCCCAAGTCGGGCGGCGTAATGTTTTGCCAGCTTTGGCCGTCGTCCTCCGTCATGTGGACCAGCCCGCAGTCGCTGCCCGTATAAATGACGCCGTAGCGGTGGGGCGAAGCGGCGATGTAGGCCAGCGTGTTATAGACTTCGCCGCCTGCGCCTTCGTTGGTGAAGGGTGCGCCGCCCGCCAACTGCTTGGTGGTGTCGTTGCGGGTGAGATCGGGGCTGATGACGTCCCAACTGTGGCCCTGGTCTTTGGTGCGCAGTACCACGTTAGCCCCGTGGTAAATCACCGACGGGATTTGGGGCGAGGCCACAATGGGCGCGTTCCAGTTGAAGCGGTACTTCTGGTCTTTCGGCAGTTCGGCCAGGCCGATGGTCGGGTAGGCCATGATGTCTTTTTCCTCACCGGTTTTCTTGTCCAAAACTGAAATATTCCCCTGGTACGAACCGCCATATACAAGGTCGGGCTTGTCGGGGTCGAAGGCCACGAAGGCGCTCTCACCGCCCGGCCCGGCCGACCAATCCTTCCAGCCCACGCCCGCGCCGCTGGTGCGGTTGGCGATCATGACCGAGGAGTTGTCCTGCTGCCCGCCATATACCCAGTACGGAAACTGGCGGTCAGCGATGACGCGATAGAACTGCGCCGTAGGCTGGTTCTCTTGAGTACTCCACGACGCGCCGCCGTTGAAAGTGACGTTGGCCCCGCCATCATTGGAGTTGATCATGTTCAGCGGGTTGGTGGGATTGATCCATAGCGCGTGGTTGTCGCCGTGCGGCGTACTCAGGGGCTTGAAAGTCTTGCCGCCGTCGCTGGATTTGAGCACCGGGGCGTTGATGCAATAGACCATATCGGCGTTCTGCGGGTCGGCTTCGATCTCGATGTAGTACCAGGCGCGGGCCACCGTTACGCGGGCGTTGGTGGTTTGGATCCAGGTTTTGCCCGCGTCGTCGGAGCGATAAATGCCGCCCTTTTCGCCCTCGGCCTCGATGTTGGCGTACACGCGCTCGGGGTCGGCAGGCGACACCGATACGGCGACTTTGCCCATTTCTTTGGGTAAGCCCTTAGTCATTTTATTCCAGGTATCGCCGCCGTCGGTGGACTTGTAGAGGGCCGAACCCTTGCCGCCGCTCACGACCTGCCACGGCAGACGGCGGTGGTCCCACATGCCGGCGTAGAGGATTCGCGGGTTGGTAGCGTCCATGCTGAGGTCGGCGCAGCCTGTGTTTTCGTCCACGTACAGGATTTTGTCCCAGGTTTTGCCACCATCCGCCGAACGGTAAATGCCGCGCTCCCCGGTGGCCCCGTAGGCCGCCCCCTGCACGGCGATATAGACCAACTCCGGATTTTTGGGGTGAATGCGCACTGCCGCGATGTGCCGCGAGGCGGGCAGGCCGAGGTGCTTCCAGGTCTTGCCCGCGTCGGTGGATTTATAGACGCCGTCGCCGTGCGAGGTCATCACGCCCCGAATAGGATGCTCGCCCATGCCGACGTAAATCACGTTCGGATCAGAAGCCGCCACGGCAATGGCCCCCACCGAACTGGTTTTGAGCTGGCCGTCGGTGATGTTTTTCCAATTGATCCCCGCGTCCTCCGTTTTCCAGACGCCGCCGCCCACGCCGCCCATGTAGTACAGCATCGGCTGGCCCGGCACACCCACGGAGGCTACGCTGCGCCCGCCCCGGAACGGGCCGATATTGCGCCATTTCATGCCCAGGTACAGGCTATCGACGGACATTGGTTGCACGACCACGACGGGGGTTTCGGGGTTTTTGTCTTTCTTTTTTCTTTGGGAAAAGGCGGTGGTGACGAGGAGGAGGGCGAAGAGGGTAAAGGCGTAGCGTTTTTGCATGGGTTATGGGTTGAGATTGGGTTTGACAAGGCAAGATAGGGAATTTGGGGGAAATTAGGCGAGCAGGGTTTCGAGCGACGTCCCGACGGGCTGGCAGCAGATGCGTCTGCCCGGCCGTACCACAAAATTTTCCCTATATTTGGTAAAAATCAATACGCCATGACCACCACCGACCATCTTAAAGCCACCATTCTCGAGCAGTTGAAGACCCAGGAACTGGTACGCGTTCCGGCTTCGGAGGAGGAGTTCTTTACCCTTTCCGCGCAGCTACCCTTCAAAACCGAATATCACGAAAGCGAAATCGTTACTATGGGACTCGCATCTTATTGGCACGAAGTACTGGTGTCGAATTTTATTTTCATCCTGAAAACCATTTTTGGTCAAGATGAGTCAGCCTTTGTTTTGGGGAGCAATATAGGTGTTCAAATTCCAAAATTCGAGGGTGGATACTACCTACCCGATGTTTCAGTCGTGAAAGACGCCCCCAAATTCAAGCCAGGTTCTACGGCTATTATTACTAATCCGCATCTTGTTGTTGAAATACATTCCCCTTCGACTGGCGATTTCGATATATCGGATAAACTACCCAATTACCGACGCATCGAAAGCCTGCAACAGATTCTTTTCGTCAGTCAGAAAAAAAGGATGGTGTCGACTTACACCCGCTCCGACCAGCCGGGCGTGTGGCTCAATCAGGATTTTTTTGAAGGCGACACCATTTTGATCGAAAATACGCCCGTCGCTTTGCGGGATGTTTACGATAAGGTGCAGTTTGCAAAGTAGCGTAATTCGTGGTGTCCAGTCGTTTACAGGTTGTTTTTTCGATATTCAACCTACTTCAAACGTAGCTTACCAATTCCTGCCGAAGTATGCACAGCGCGCGTCCCACTTGCGACTCGACCGTTTTGATGGATATGCCCAATCGGTTGGCTACTTCACCGTAGCTCAATCCTCCCTCGCGGTTCAGGAAAAATGTTTCCTGGGTGCGGGCGGGCATCTTCTGTAAGGCAATTTTGTAGGCTTTCCAGAGTTCGCGGTGGCTGATTGCTTCTTCCAGGTTGTGATCCGCAACCTCCGGCAACTCGCCGACTTCGACCGTAGCAAAATGAATTTGCTTTTTCTTGCCCAATTCCCGAATTATGTGGTTTCTGGCCGAAGTCATGAAGTACGCTTTGGGATTTGCGACCTCTTCCATCGCAATCAGCCGGCGGTTTTCCCAGAGTTTCAAATAAATTTCCTGAATCCAGTCTTTCACTTGCTCGGAATCGTCGGAATACCGCGCCAGTACCCTGGTTAGCGTGGCGTGGTAGCGATAGAAAATTACTCCATAAGCCTCCGCATCCCCCTGACTTATTCGCTTGAAAAAATCGTGAGTCGGGAACTTATCTATTTGGTTTCGCAAGGTTTTCTTTATCCAACAATTCCCCGTTCCGAATTACCATTTTTACATTCAGCATGTCCTGGATATGCCGCAGAGGATCGCCCTCTACGATGACCAGGTCGGCCAGTTTGCCCACTTCCACCGTTCCTAAATCCTTACCGACGCCCACCTCCTCGGCTGCCCAACTCGTGGCCGAACGCAGGGTTTCAAAGGGCGAAAGCCCGGCGGCTACCCAACTTTGCAACTCGGCGTGGTAGCTCAGTCCTGGCGGCGTGATGGGCGAGTCGGTACCGGGCGTCAGCCGCGCCCCCGCCTGCATCAGGGCGACCAGGGACTTCTCAATGTTGGCGTAGGTATTTGCTCCGGCAGACCGACGAGCGGCAGTTGCTTTCAATTCGCCCTTATACTTTTCTGAGTAGAAGGTTTTGAACTGCCAGTGGTTGAAAAAGCTGGAATCGGTGGCAATGAGGGAAAACATACCGCCGTGCAGCGACACCGTGGGCGTCATGTACATCCCTGACTTGGCGACTAGCTGGATGACATCCTGGTAGGTGCGGTCGAGAGCGGTAAGTTTGGGCGAGTAGCCTCGGCGACTCGTGGCCCCGATATGCTCGACCGCATCCACGCCGTAGCCCGCCGCCGGATAAATCTCGTGCGACGAAACCGGAATCCCATGCACGTGGGCAAACTCGGTGACGCGCTTTTGCAGCACATCGGGCAAGCCAACGTAGGTTTTGATCATGTCGTAGCCGAGTTTGTCGGCGCGGTTCAGTTCCAGTTCCAACTGCGCCCCGCCCACGTTGCTGGTGTTGCGGTTGTAATAGACCCTCGGCCCCTCCATGTGGCCACCCGTGAAGAAGGTACGCGGACCCAGCCGCGCCCCGCTCGCCCAGGCTTCCTTACGTTCGAGGGCATCGTAAGGGTCGGTGCCGGGTTCGCGAATGGACGTGACGCCGTACGACAGCCACAGCCGACCCACGGGTTCGCCCAGTTGCGCATTCTGATGGGTATGCATCTCGAAAAGGCCAGGAAGTACCACCTGCTTTGAGGCGTCGATGACCCGGCCGCTGCGTCCGTCCTGATGGGGGACAATCTGCTTGATTCGGTTGCCTTCGACGATGATATCCTGGTTTTCCAGGTATGTGTCCGAACGACCGTCAAAGATTTTCCCGGCGTGGATCACCAGTTGGCCCGTGGGCTGCTTGATTTTCCAAGTGAAATTCATGTCGATCGTTTCCGCGTGGCCGTCGGTCAGGAAAACCTGCTTCAAAACGTCTGTGGCCAAATAGACCAGGCTTTTCGAGTCGCCCGTCCAACTCGGCGACTCGGCCAATTCGGTCGTCAGGCAGCGCGGCGGGGCCAGGAAATTACCCCCTGGATCAATCTTGATCGTCCACAGCAAATTATCCAGCACGTAAGCGATTTTGGTGCCGTCGGGCGAGACGAGCGGGCCGTTTTTGCCGCGCGTTCCCAGCGTCCGCCCCGCCACGGGCGACGCGAAGCGGGAGGGTGATTTGTCCACCGGAACGATCAGCATCTTGTTCACGCCTTCGCGAAAGCGGTCGGAGTATGAATCCACCACCGAGACGTAGAGTAGCTTTCCATCGGGCGACCAACTGGGTTGCGAAGCAAAAAATAGAGCCCCGTACAATGGCATGACCTGAGACGATGCCAAATCCAGAATTGACAGCCTACTGCGGTTGTTTGCTTTGGGATCAGCCTCGTAAAACGCCAGTTGCTTGCCATCGGGCGACCAACTCGGGTACATCAGCGTTTCCGTTGCTCGGAATACACAGCTTTCCTTTTTATTCACCAAGTCCATCACCCACAAATCCATGGTACCATTTCTGTCGCTGGTGTAGGCAAGCCGCTCTCCATCGGGCGACCAAACAGGATCGACTTCCAGGAAAGCGTCATTGGTAACGGCCTTCGGTTTGGACTGGCCTTTAGTGTAAATCCAAAGATCACCCAGTGCGGTGAAGGCGATTTGCCGTCCGTCGGGCGATACCACTGGGCTGCGGATGCCCTGCACCGGGCGTTTGGTTTTAGCGTCGAAATCCCGGATTTTGGTCGGGTAGTTATCTCGTTTCAGCGTCACCGTAGCCTGGAAGGGAATGATGCTTACGCTTTTTTCGCCCAGCTTCCCCCGCTTGATTTGCCCATCGGAAGTATAAATATATTCTTGGGTGGATAGCCAACTCACCTTGAAGGGAAAGACATCTTCGTCAATCGCCGATAGTATTTCCCCACCTTCTCCCTCAATTTTCACCGACTCCAAGCGACTTTGTCCCGGTGATTGGCTATTGAAAATCAGCCGCTGCCCGTCGGGATGCCAGATGGGAGAGAAGAGTTTTTCCTTGCGTGCGGTGAGTAGTTGCTCCTTGTTGGCGGCATCTAGCCCATAAATCCCCGCGCCTTTCCCCGTTTTTCGCTCCGACACGAAAGCCAGTTTCGCGCCATCGGGTGCGTAAGCCGGGAAATAATCGCTGGCGGGGTCGGTGGTGCGTTGCGTGAGCTTTCCGGTCGCCAGCTCGATTTCCCAAATATCGTAATTGCCGCTGCGATCGGAGGAGAAGGCGATGCGTTGTCCGTCCAGCGACCAGTCCGGCTCGCGGTCGTGGTAGATACCGAAGGTGAGTTGCCGTAGGTCGTCCCCGTTTTTGCCGATGCTCCAAATGTGAAAATTACCGTCTCGGTACGACTGGAAAGCGATGCGCTGCCCGTCGGGCGACCACACGGGCTGGCGGCAATCGCCCAAGGCGTCGGTGAGGGCGCGGGCCTCGCTGCCTTTTACAGGTAGCAGCCAGAGTGTTCCCTGCAAGTCCAGCACGAGGGTTTGCTTGTCGGGGGAAAGGGCCACTGCCAGGTTGGTGCCTTCGGTGAAGGTAGCGGGAAAGGTTTTGGGGGTTTGGGCGGTAGTTTTTTTGTTTGGGAAGAGGATTGCCAGGAAAAAGAAAGCCAGGATTGTGAGGCGTAGAATTTGTTTTTGCATAGGGTGAATAGTTCGGGTTCAAGAATTTAGTTCAAGTGTGGTTTTGAAAGGAATCAGTCCCAAATGTACCGTTCGTCGTACGGTACTTTGTATTTTTTCAAAAAGGCCAGATACTATTCCTCAATACTCCGTTAAGGAATTCAGGTTGAAGTTTTGAAAAAATAAAAAATGGTCGTAAGGTTATGTTGCAAAACGAAACCAAAATGACCAGATGAACATTGTCGAGACGCAATTGTTTAGGTAGTCCAAGTAAAGCTACCGCTGAGAACGTTGGTGAGTTGCTCAACTACGTTCAGCTTGTTCTTTCTCATGGTGGAGCCGGGTGGCCAGGGTTCCGCTGCTGCAAATAGGGTTTCGGCGGTTTCTTGGGCATTCCGGGGTGCACCACGGCGTCCTTGGGCGGGGGGATAATCTGCACCACGCCTGGCCCGAGCTTCTCGCGGAAGGCGAAGTCATCGTAGGCCCCGTCGCCCCTGAAGCTGCCCAGCAGCGCCTGCTTTCCCTCTATCATTCGGCCCGCCACGGCCGCGTCGTCCTCATTATTGCCCGTCAGCGACACGCTGACGATCTGCTGCTGACGTCTATGCCCAGGTGGAGTTTGCGCCAGGTGCGCCGCTTGCTCACCCCGTGCCTGCGCACCTTCCACCGCGCGGGCGGCCCCGTCTCCCTCGCCGAAGACTTTCAGGCCCGTCGAATCGATGGCGATGTCGAGTTTTTCACCCTTCTGCCAGCGCTCGGTCAGCCCCACGCGCCATTCGCGCAGCACCCCATCCTCTATCCAGATGGTGACCTGGCCGCGTCGGCACAGGCTTGCGTTATAGTCTTTCCAATTCTTGACTTTGTACTTTACTTTGGCCGGGGCTATTGGGAATGGCTGCATTCTGGCGACTTTAAAGT
>JBBSKK010000088.1:0-9123 GCA_038256395.1 Cytophagales bacterium
AACAAAAAAATAATCGATGCCAAAAGCGACTTTGCCGAAAAACTCACCCACGACTGTTTCATCGTGCAGGTCGATCGCATCACCGACCGATACCAAACTCGCCTGGATAAACTACTGAGTATCTTCGAGCAAACCAACTTTATCGACGATGCAAAAATCACCAAGGAATTCAAGCACGATGCCGATCTCGAAGAAGTCAAAATTATCACCGACATTCTGCACTATACCGGGACGGATCCAATTGAGAAAAAGAAGATTGAAACCGAGCAGGAAGCGTGGCGCACGGTCGATGCCTTTACGGGTGATTTGAGAGAAAAAGCAGAAAAGTTGATGCGGGAAAATGAGCGACAGAAGCAAGAAATTGATGAACTGAAACGCCGACTTGGTGAGAAGTAAATCCCCTGCTTGCACTACTTTTATCTCACTTCAAAAAAACCGACACTCCCAGCCGCAGTTCACTACTTCTCCTCGTGATAACGGGCGGCTGAGTCCTGATCTGGTACAGCAACTCCACCGATACCCGCTTCGCGACGAACCACCCCAGCCCCAGCCCGGCGGCAGCGGTGAAACCGCTGGATTTATCATTGCTTTTTACGTCAGAAAAGCTAGTTCTATCCCTGCTCTGAAAGACGCCTCCGGCGGACACCTGTAGAATGGGCCGGAATCTGGATTGAAAAGGATAGTACCGGGCGAATAATTCGGGGGAAAAACCATTGACGATTCGCTCCGCGTCGAACTCATTTATTGTACCCACTAAGCCGGGTCGAGAGTTTGACTGATAGTATCTGTCGTAACTAAGCTGTACGCCCGTCACTAAGCGCTTCGCAACGAAAATACCTCCCTGTGCAGTCAGGTTAAGAATGGTAATCTTATTATCTCCGCCGCTGTAACCTCCCGTGGAGTTCACCCCCACAAAATGACTTCCCTTTTCTAGCGGAATAGCAATTGGGGTGGTCGTGGTTTGAGAAAATGCCGGGAGACCGACGGTTAGGCACAGGAACATGGTAAAAATGATGGGGTTGGTTTTCATAGCAATTGTGGATTTATGGTTAAAAAAAAATTTGTTTAAAAATTAAGCGTGTAACTAATGTAAGGCACCACGGGGATCAGGGATCGTTGCTTGGGCTCGACTCTTAACGGAACGCCATTGGTAATATTCACGACCGTCTTGAAGTCGAAGTACAGCGGATTCGCCCGGTTGTAGGCGTTGTACAGCCCGATATTGAGCTGCGCTTTCCGGCCCCGGCGCGTAAGCAGTTGTTTGGAAGCACCGATGTCCAAGCGGTGGTAATCGGGCATTCGGCCATTATTGCGGTCGCCGTACAGCAGTCGCGTCTCGAAAGCAAACTGTCCAGATGTGGCCGCCACGGGCAGGGTGACGGCGTGGCCCGTTTGATAAATGAAGGTGCTGGAGAGCAACCACTTTTTCCCAATTTTCAGGTTGCCCGTCACCGCCAGATTGTGGCGGCGGTCGTAGCGCATGGGGAACCAGTGGGCGTCGTCGATGTTCGTGAACTGGCGCTCGCTCTTCGACAGCGTGTAGGAAATCCAGCCGTTGAGTTGGCCCGTCTCGCGCCGCAGCATCACCTCTAGGCCACGAATGCGCCCGATGCCGCCCGTCTCGACGGTTTCGTCCCAAGTGTCGGCCGCCAGCCCGCTGAAGCTGATGCCGTCGGGGTATTCGATAACCCTTTTAAGGTTTTTGCGGTACAGCTCGACGGACAGCTCGAGGCCGGGCCGGGGGAATTGCTTGTATAGCCCCAGCGACAACTGCCGCGCGTTGGCGGGCGGGACTTTGGCGGTGGAAGGCACCCAGGCGTCGAAGCTCAGCCCCAGGCCGTTGTTGGAGAGCAGATGCACGTATTGGTTCATGACCGAATAGCCGGCCTTCACCGACCAGTTTTTCGGCCCGTCCCAGTTCAGACCGAGGCGCGGTTCGGGATAAGCGAAGGTGGTGTTCTGCACCCGATACAGGCTGCCGCGCAGTCCCACATCAGCCCGGAAGCGCCGGAAAGTCGTGCTGCTTTCGACGAAGCCGTCCACCTGCGTCCCCACGATGTCGGCCACGGCGGCCACACCGCCCGCCAGTTCGTAGTTGGTCAGCAGCCGGAAGGGACTGAACGTATGGACGGTGACATCGGTGCCGTACTTCAAACTCAGGAAAGACTTGGGGAAATAATCGAATTGCAGCTTGAAGCCATAGTCCCGCACGCGGGAGTTGGTGTTGCTAAAAAACTCCTCCCGACGGGCGGCGGTCGAGTCGTACTGGCTGTAGCTGGTGTTGAAGCCGCTGTTGTATTCGGAGTAGATCAGCACCGCCCGCGCAAACAGCTTGTCGGACAGGATTTTGCTGTAACGGGCCGTGGCCGTGGTATTCCCCCAGCGAATCCCGATGCTCGACTCGCTGCTATTTCCGTCGAGGTTCTACCATTCGTTGACCTTGAAATCGTCATCGCCCTTGTACAGACTGACGTAGAGCTGATCCGTCGCGCTCAGTTGGTAGTTAAACTTGGCGTTCAGGTCGTAAAAGCCGATGCTGGGAAATTCGCCGAAGCTGCCCGCCGATTGGCGGGGCTGGATCAGGCGGGTTACGCCCAGCGTCGAAATCCGCCCCGACACGATGAAGGAGGCCTTGTCCTTGATGATGGGGCCTTCGATGGTCAGGTTCTGGCTCAGCAGGCCGATGCCCACCTGCCCGGCCAGTTTTTTCTTGTTGCCGTCCTTCATCGTCAGGTCGATCACCGAAGACAGCCTGCCGCCGTAGCGGGCCGGGAAAGGGCCCTTGTACAAATTCACCGATTTGAGGGCATTGGGGTTAAAAACCGAAAATAAGCCGCCCAGGTGCGTCACGTTGTAGACCGGGGCCTCGTCCAGCAATATCAGGTTTTGATCCGGCGTGCCGCCCCGCACGAACAGCCCCGCCGTCCCCTCGCCGCCCGTCATCACGCCGGGCGTCAGGCTCAGCGCTTTCAGCACATCCACCTCGCCCAGCAGCGCGGGAATCGACTTGATGCGCGAGACGGGCAGAATGAATTGCCCCGCCGACTCCCGTTGGGCCCTGCCCCTGACGATCACCTCATCCAATCGCTGCTGCGGGGATAGCCGCAGGTCGATGGGCGAAGGCTGTGCGGCGAGCTTGGTCAGCACGAAAGTCTCGTAGCCTACGTAGCTGACTTCCAGCGTATCGATTTGGACAGGCAGCGAAATACTAAAAAAGCCGTACGGGTTTGTGAGGGCGCCGTACTTGGCCGTCGGGTCGCTCACGGTGGCCCCGATGAGCAGCTCGCCCGTGGCCGCGTCGCGGACGGTGCCGCTGATCGTGACTTGCTGCGCCACAAGCAGTATTGGCGACAGCAGCAGCGCGATGAGAAACACCAGCGGCGAAATCCCTGTACGTGAAGTAGTTACTTTATAGTTCAATCTCAATCAAGGTTTCGTTGGAGGCATAGACCAGCCCGTAGCCGTTTTCTATGTTGGTGAAAGTCTTCTGCGGGGTCAAAAGCCAGTTTTCGATGTCGGTGGGCTGGTTGTTGTCGATGCGCGACCAGTCGAACCAGCTTTGCGTGGCTTTACCCACCCTGAGCACTAACTTGCTGGCCGGTTCCCGCTCCGATCTCACTGAATCGGTGCCGTAGTTCACCTGCCTTGAAGTAACCGTACTAATGGAAATGCCAATGGGATTGCCGGGGACGGGCATACAGCTTCCCTTTATTAGTGTCACTCCGGGCTGACGTTCCTGGCCTTTCCTTCGCAAAGCGAAGTAAGCGGTACAGCTTTCTTCGGTTGCCACAATATTGTCGTTTATAAACAAGTTATTAGCTATATTTCTATCGCTATAGACGCTCACCAGATCCAGAACAAAAATCTCATTTTCGGGCCGGATGGTGTTGAAATACACATCGACCAGCGCGTAGATTTTTCTATCATCAAAAACACCGCTTACATTTTTTTCGATTTCGTACCGCACTTCCACCCCGGTAGCAGGCACCCTGACGGGCTTGGATTGCGCAGCCTCGTAGCCGGGGGCAATAGCCCGCACAACGTAACTGCTGCCCGCTGCAACTAACAAGTCAGAAGCGTAGATTCCGTTCCCGGCAGGAGCAAGGAGCGTGGTATCTCGTCCGTCTTTGATTAAATAAACATTGGCGTTCGAAACCGTTGGATCCTCGGGGATCGGCCCCACGGGTTTGTAGGTATGTTCCAGATACACCTCGAGCGGCGCGTCGGCTAGTAAGTGACTGGTCACGAATAACTTGTCTCCGTCGTAGGGGAGATCGATAGCTACGTCGCGTTCACTACAACCTATAAAGGTCAAAACGATCAACAAACAAGATGAATAGGCTTTTCTAACTAAAAACATGCACTTGGATCACTTCTGGTAAAAATATTGTAAACGTTATCTGTTTTCTTCTTAGACACCCAAAACGCCAAAAAAGTTGTAAGTAAACCAGTTTTCTTTATAAAATACAAATAAAACTCCGTCAAATTAAATTTTAATTCACTTTTTTTCAAAAAAAAATTCTTTTCACAACTTGCCTATTGAAGTTTTGCTGATCTGTATGGAAGCGCCTGAGCGATGCTTATACTCAGGCGGTCAAGATTCAACTTCTCCGGACAAATTTGCAATCGGATTGCAAATTTGTCCAGAAAAACCCCTTTTATTCGTAGCTTTGCCCCATGATCGAAAGAATCTTGGGCGAGAAGCTGCGGCATTTGGCAAGTCAGTATCCGGTAGTGACCCTTACCGGCCCCCGACAATCGGGCAAATCGACGCTGGTGCGCTCCCTGTTTCCTGAACTTCCTTATTTGCTGCTCGAAGACCCCGACGTACGGCTGCTGGCCCAGACCGACCCGCGCGGATTTCTGGCCAACTATGCGGACGGGGCCATTTTTGATGAAGTCCAGCAGGTACCCGAACTATTCTCCTACTTGCAGGGCGTGGTCGATGCGGGTCATCACCGCCAGCCCTACATTTTGACCGGATCGCAGAATTTTCTGTTGATGGACAAAATCAGTCAGACACTGGCGGGGCGCACAGCGGTACTGCGGCTGTTGCCATTGAGCCTCCCCGAATTGCAAGCGGCGGGAAAAGTGCCGGATTCGGTTGAGGAACTGCTCTTTCAAGGAGGTTACCCCCGGCTCATCAACCGCCGACTCGACCCCGCTGATTTCTTTCCGGCCTACATTCAGACTTACCTGGAACGCGACGTTCGTTCGCTGAAAAGCATCGTGGATCTGAGTGCCTTTTCCCGGTTTCTGCGGCTTTGCGCGGGCCGGGCGGGAAATCTGCTCAACCTGTCGGCCTTGGCGAACGATTGCGGGATTGCGGTCAACACCGCCAAAGCCTGGCTGTCGGTGCTGGAGGCCAGTTACGTCGTTTTTCTGCTCGAACCGTACCATAAGAGTTTCAACAAGCGAATTATCAAAAGCCCCAAGCTTTTCTTTTACGACACGAGTTTGGTGTGTTCATTGCTGGGACTGCGCCGGGCCGATCTGGTCGAGACCTACTACATGCGCGGGGCGTTGTTCGAGAACTGGGTGGTGAGCGAGGTGGCCAAACACTTTACCAACCGGGGGCAAAGGCCGCCCATTTATTTTTGGCAGGACAAAACCGGGCGAGAAGTGGATTTGCTGGTCGAAACCAACGGGAAACTAATCCCGATCGAGATCAAGGCCGGACAAACCATGCGTCCCGACTACTTCGACCAACTGGCTTATTGGAATGATCTGAGTGGTAATTCTAGCCAAAACAGTTTCGTGGTCTATGGCGGCTCCAAGCGGCTGTCAACCAAACTGGGGACTTACACGCCCATTGCCGATATTGGTTCGATATTGGAGGGGTAATTTTTTTCCTGCCTTCCAACCTTTCTCGGCCACTCGGACTCTATCCCTGAAAAGAACCTAAAATCCCAACAACCAAATGAAAAACCTTTCCGCCTCCGCCCGGCTTCTGACTCTTGCCGCATTGTTCACCGCCATGAGCTGCTCCATAGACTCGCCGACTCCTTCTGCCGACCTCAGTACATTACAGGGCAAGTATGGTACCAATGGTGCCGTTGATTTCAGTTGTGTCGCCATTTCCAACCCTCGGGATATGCCCGTCCTCGACGTCTCGAAGCAGCCGGATGGTAGCTTCCGGATGGTCAGGACGGATTTTGTACCCGTCAGGAAAACCACTGAGCTAACTGGCGTCACGGTGCGTGTCGAGGCGGATACCACTTTCGTGCTGCACGAGGGAAAGGAAATCGGTAAGATGTTCATGGGGACCTGGCGCGATTTCAGCCAGAAAAAATCACCGGAAATCGTGGCCCCCATACTTTGGGTGATCAACCGCGACAGCGTCGATTACCCCTTCTTTTCTTACATCGGCTTCCGTAAATAGCGCCACCGCCCAGCCAAAATGCCCTTTGGCGCGGTTATTTTACGGTATTTAAGCTTAAATCTGCCCAGAGTAGGGTAGTTGGAGCGCATTTGAAGCAATATTATCATGGAAAAATCAAGAGAAGAAGTAATACGGGAAATCGCCGCTGAGTACGGCGTCACGGTCGGGACAGTGGCCACGTTGCTGCACGGCTTGCAGGCCACGGGCGGCAATCAGGTACAGTTCAACATCGGCGAACTGGGCGGTATGGGCCAATGGCAGCCGGGCATGACGATGGTCGGCGATATGTTCAACCATTCGCTGAAAGCCAAAGTCGATCAGCTTTGCTCGGCCATTTCGGCATTGTCGCGCAAGCTGCCCCGCGAAGTGGCCGACGAGAGCCACGCCGTGCCAGGGCGCAGCAGCGCGACCTTCAAGGGCAGCCAGAACGATACGCACTACACCTACTACGCCGCCGAAAATCGGCTCGTGATTTACGACGACGGCAAGAACACCAGCTACGACACCACGGGCTACCCACTCACGGGTGTGCAGCAGTCGCAGGACCACAGCGGCAAACGACTCAGTTTCACCTATCCCGGCGGTTCGGTGCAGGCCAAGGATTTGAAAGAAATAAAAGCCTAAGCAGTAAGTAGATGCTGGATTTTAGATGCTAGATGTTGGACTGTAATAAAATACTGAAAATCATTAAGTTAATTCGCATATTTAGATATAAAACAATGCAAAGCGCAGTTCGGCGGATGCCGGGCGGCGCTTTTTGCTAACCAGAGATTCCAGATTTGCAATTTTCTAACAATCTGCGATCGATAGATTTCAGGAAATTTATTCTCTTTACCTTTAAGCAGTTTTTTTGAATTCAAAGGCTTACGGAAGCATGTCGTTAAGTGTCGGAGATATTTTTGAGGGGGTGTACCAACTGGAAGAGCGGGTGCAGGAAAGCGAACAGGGGCGAATGACTCGCTGGCGGGCCGATGACATCACCGCTTACCGCCGCGCCGAGGTTTTGATCGACACCTACCAACTGGACTACGACCCATTACTCTATTGGTATGGCAAGATAGACGGTCTCCGAAAAATCGGCCAGTCTGCCGATGTGCAGTGCAGGTACTTTGTTTGGGAACTGGGAAAGGCGCAGATAATGGTTCCAGTGAATATCAGTGCTTTAAATGAGGATGAAAAACAAAAATTTAGGGATCTGATCGACGCCTTGCCCGTGGCCGCCCACGAGAACATTTTTATAAATGAAGAGCCTGTGATATGGCAAACCGAGACGGGAGAATTGTTGGTTTTTTATCGCAAGCATGAGGGGAACCCCACCACGTTCAAGCAGAAGCAGCTGGTGCGGAAAGTTTGGAAAAAAAAGTTGAATTTAGACCCGGAGAAGATCACCGACCCGCTTCCCCGAACCCCTAACGAGTCTTCCACTGAGCCGGCCCGTGCCACCAACACGAAGTGGTCGCTGCTGACAATTGTGATAGGAATCATTCTGTTCTTGGTAATTTACCAGGCAATTCCTCCCAAACCATCGGGAATTGTGACCTCGTTTCATCGTTCGCTTGACCAGGGCATCGCCGAAGCGGAAAAGGGTTCCTATGAGTCGGCCCTAGAACACTTTAAAACTGCCGTTGCCTCCCCGGAAGACAGCGAAACGGACGCCCGACTGGAAGGCTTGGCAAGACGCTACCAGGAACGTGCCCGGCTGGAATGCGCCAGGTATAAAGTATCGGGGAGTGTCAACTTGTATTTCATTCCCAACCAATACTACCATTACGCGGCGGTACTTTCCCGCCAACCAACCCCCGAAATATGCCAATAAAATTACTCCTGCTGTGCGCGATCGTCCTGGCGACTCTGACCGAGGGACAGGGCCAAAAATTTGCGAACCGCAATCTATATGACATCTGGATTACGGCGGGCGAACACCTTGACGCAGGCCGCTTCGAGGATGCCATCCGGCTCTACGAGGTGGCACCCGCCGTGCCTGAATTTGCCAAAAGATTGACCGCCGCCCGAAAAATTCAGGCGATTTTCCAGAACGGTGAGCGCTTTTACCGCGCGCGCCGCTACCCCGAAGCCTTGGAGGCCTTCAGCCGCTACCGCATGATCGACCCGACGCTACAAGTGGCTATTCTCGACGGCAGAATTCTGGACTGCTTGCAGGAGTTGGACAAAAAGCTAACCGCCAAACTCGACGCCACCACGCGCGTGGTGGCGGGTTTCGAGTGGGCCTACAAGGGCGAGCAACAACTCTCCGTGCTGGACACGGTGGCCGCGAAAAGGAGTTTCACCAAGGCCAAACAACTCGGTGGCGGCTTGAACACTACCCTCCGCGAACAGTACCAGCAGGGACTGCAATCCGTGAAATCCTTAGGGAATTGGGGCGATGCCTACCACAGGACTGCCAAAAAAGATGGTAGGCAATCCCTCGATAATCTCAGAGCATACCGATCTGCTTCCAGATACATTATCAGCGAACTCGAGTACGAAATCAAGAGCGCGGAGGAAGGCGAAAAAGCCACCCTGGTCGCTTCCTCAGCTACGGCTTTAGCTGATCGGATGCAAGGCTACGCCGAAGAGTGCCGGATCGAGGACTTGTATTTTTTTGTTAAAAACAACCGTAAACTCATCCCCGAGGCCGACACCCTGGCCGGGCGTATTGCTGATTACCGCCGGGTGGAGAGCGACGTAACGCGGCTCAGAAACGATCCTGCCAATCGTCCTTTTTTGGAAAGTGCCTACGG
>JBBSKK010000089.1:0-9121 GCA_038256395.1 Cytophagales bacterium
GACCAGTTGAAGGAAGCTTCCTACCAAATTCGCAAGCGCGGATTTTCGGACTATCCGGTCTTTGTCGTTTCGCAGGAACCCGCCGAGATTGGCCTCATGCTTTTTGAGCGCGAGGTGATGGGCAACCGCTGGAATTACCAAGCCTCTTTTTTGCAGGAATTCGTGGATCGCAATCTGGTGGGTCAGGAATCCGTCGAGCTTTTTATAGAAAATTACAAAAATTCTGAGGAGTTTTGCTGCCTGTTCGTCATTCAAGGCGACTTCGCGGGCTTTGTGTTCGTGCCTTATCCCGAGGATTGAGTGCGTCCGATCATTATACCCGTAAAAATCCTCACCCTCATGAATTTTGTAGCGAAGCTTTTGGCATGGCTCTTTATTTTGTTTCCCGTTGCGTTCTTACTCTTCATCGTTTTTCATTATTCCGAAACCCTGTTTTTTGCCGATGATTTTCACCTGCTGAAAACCATCGTCTGGATGCAGGACGCCAATAATTTCTCCCAAAAATTAGGATTACTGGTCCAGCAGCACAACGAACATCGAATCCTCTTTCCCCGCCTTCTCACTTGGCTGGATTACCAGCTTGAAGGATACATCGACTGGCCCGTTTTGATGCTTTTCGGCAACGTGCTGTGGTGCGCAGTACTCTATTTCCTTTGGGATGCCTTCCGTACCCTCAAACTCGGCATTGGCTATTTCATTCCCGTTCCCTGGCTGCTTTTTCAGCCTACCTACTACGACAACTACACGTGGAGTATCAGCGTCCTGCAGCAGTCGGTCATTGTTTTCTTGCTGGCCTGGCTGGTACATGCTTTCGTCAATCGGCGTTACCTGCTTGCCATCATCATTTTCCTGATTGCCACCTTCACCCACGGAAACGGGATTTTCGGGATCGTGGTGGGCGTGGTTTTTCTTTTTTTGTATCGGGATTGGAAATGGTTGGGAATTTGGCTGGCGGTCTGCGGCATTACGGCTGCCACTTATTTCTACGGTTTCGGTAGAGGTCAGAATGCTGATTTTCTGCAAAGTCTGTCCCAGCCAGTGCAGATGATCGGCTACTTCTTCGCTTTTTTTGGCTCGACCACCCAACTGTTGGCTTTGGGTTTTGGGCCAACGGTACTTTGGGGTATGATCGCCTTCGGGGGAATTTGTTGGTTTGGTTTTTCCGAAATCTACAATTACTACCGCGCTCACGCTCCGCTAAGCTATTTTGACAAGATGCTGCTCGGCAATTTGCTGTTTTTGAGTGTCACCGCGTTACTGGTAGCAGTAGCCCGGAGCTGGTCGTCGCCGGACTTGGACATTCCTTCCCGCTACGCGCACTATTCCCCCTACCTGACTGCCTGGTTTTACCTCGTGACCTTGGCCGTGTTGTCACGGCGGGCGGGGCGCGGCCGGGTCGTACCCTATTGGGCGGCGGTGTGGAGCGTCGCGGCCGTGGCACTCAACGCGGCGTCCTACCTAAACCGTTTTAGTGATTTAGAGTATCGCCGCGATTGGCTACGGGCCGACGGAGCCAACTGGAACAACTACAGTACCTTTCTCCAGTATGTTCCATCTTTCAACCGCAATATTCATCAGGTATATACTGAGGCCATTGCCCGCGGAATCTGTCGCCAAGACGCCACCCCGCCACCCGTATCGGCCAGCCACACTTTAACGGACAGCAGCATCTTGCTCACCTTTGAGGAAGCGTCCATCAGCACCCAGGATGCCAGTAGAAAATACAATGATAAGGTGTTGCGCGTTCAGGATGGCAATTATTGGGGAGAAACCCCTCTGCTGCTACTTATTGCCGAAGATTCTCCCCCGCTATGGGTGCCCTTCTACCGGGGGCGCAACGGCTATCGGAAAATGCTGTCCGAGCGAAGGCTGAGAAAGCCGGAATTAATCGCCGAAGTCCTGACTGACAACCTGCCGGTCGGCGTGTTCAGGTTGGGCTACCGCTCCGGCGACACGCTCACGCTGACGAAGTACCGTCTTGAAGTCGATAGCGACCACGTAGTCAAGGCACTCTGAGCGCCCTGTTTCGCCTTCTTTCCCAAGACTTGTCGACTTTGATTGAATGCGCCCTCATCGGACGTTTTTTAGTGGCTTCTGGCTAGGCAAAACGAGGAAAAAATGGTATCTTTACACCTTCAAAAATACCGCGTCAGCGGACACCAATCATTGTAGCGTAAAACAAAATTCATGGCTAACGAAGCATCACTGGCAGTAAGTAATTATTCAGCCGAAAACATCCAGGTCCTCGAAGGACTGGAGGCCGTGCGGAAACGCCCGGCCATGTACATCGGCGACACGGGTTTCAAAGGATTACACCACCTGATTTGGGAAGTGGTGGACAACTCCATCGACGAAGCGATGGCGGGCTACTGCGACACCATTCACGTGATTATAGAAGAAGACGAGTCCATTACCGTGCGGGACAATGGCCGGGGCATCCCGACGGGCATCCATACCAAAGAAAAGCGTTCGGCACTGGAAGTGGTCATGACCGTGCTGCACGCCGGGGGAAAGTTTGATAAAGACACCTATAAAGTTTCGGGCGGTTTGCACGGCGTGGGCGTGTCCTGCGTCAACGCGTTGTCCATCGATCTGCGGGCTGAGGTACACCGCGAAGGCCAGATATTCGAGCAGGAGTATCAGAAAGGCTTTCCGCTTTATCCGGTTCGCGCCATCGGCGAGTCCGACGACACGGGTACCTACATCCATTTCAAGCCCGACGATTCGATATTCACCGTCACCGAGTTCAAGTACGAAACCGTGGCCAACCGTCTGCGGGAGCTTTCTTTCCTGAACAAGGGTCTGAAACTGACGCTCACCGATATGCGCGACCTGGACGAAGACGGAAAACCCACTTACGACGAGTTCTATTCGGAAGGCGGCCTGATCGAATTCGTTACCTATCTCGACAACACCCGGCAGCCGCTCATTCCCGCACCGATCCACATGGACAGCGACAAAGGCATTATGCCCGTGGAGGTGGCAATGATGTACAACACCTCGTACAGCGAGAACGTAGTTTCTTACGTCAACAACATCAATACCATCGAGGGTGGTACGCACGTTTCGGGTTTCCGGGCCGCGCTGACACGGACACTGAAAAGCTACGCCGACAAGTCAGGGATTCTGGCCAAGGAAAAGCTCGAAGTAAGCGGCGACGACTTCCGCGAGGGACTTACGGCCGTCATTTCGGTGAAGGTGCAGGAGCCGCAGTTTGAGGGACAAACCAAGACTAAGCTCGGCAACTCCGACGTAACCGGGGCCGTAAGTCAGGTGGTGTCTGAAATGCTCGACACCTACCTCAACGAACACCCCAAGGAAGCTCGTACCATTGTTGAGAAAGTGGTGCTGGCTGCCAAGGCCCGCATCGCCGCCCGCAAGGCCCGCGAAATGGTGCAGCGCAAAAACATCCTGACGGGTAGCGGACTGCCCGGTAAACTCGCCGACTGCTCAGAGACCGATCCCGAGCAGTGCGAACTGTACCTGGTAGAGGGAGACTCGGCGGGCGGTACCGCCAAGCAGGGCCGCAACCGCGCTTTCCAGGCCATTCTGCCGCTGCGCGGTAAAATCCTGAACGTCGAGAAGGCGCAGGAATACCGAATTTATGAAAATGAAGAAATCAAGAATATGTTCACCGCAATGGGCGTGCAAATCGGCATGGTGGACGACGAGCGGGCGCTGAACATCGAGAAGTTGCGTTACCACAAGATCATCATCATGACCGACGCCGATATCGACGGCAGCCACATCCGCACGCTGATCTTGACGTTCTTCTTCCGGTATATGAAAGTGCTGATCGAGAAAGGCTATATCTACATCGCGCAGCCGCCGCTTTACTTAATCAAGAAAGGCAAAGAGGAGCGCTATTGCTGGGACGAGGCCCAGCGCGCAGCGGCCGTGCAGGAACTCGCCAATGGTCGGGAGGAATCGGTCAACACGCAGCGATACAAGGGTTTGGGTGAAATGAATGCCGAGCAACTCTGGCAAACGACCATGAATCCGGAACACCGCACCCTGAAGCAGGTGAGCATCGAGTCCGCCGCCGAAGCCGATCATCTGTTCTCGATGCTGATGGGCGACGAAGTAGCCCCCCGCCGCGAGTTCATCGAAAAGAATGCCAAGTACGCGCGCGTGGACGTGTAGTTAATGGATAATGGATAATTGATAATTGAACTTTGCGTCTGCATTGGTATAGACTAACTGTTTGAGTTCTCCATTAGATTATAAAATGACTGACTGTTACTGGTCAGTCATTTTTTTAATAGCTTTGAAAAAATGAGCAGATTTCTATATATTGAAACAAGAAGGATAAAAATTAAAAATGTGACTGTCAACGCTTTTGAAGAATTATCAATTATATAAAAATGCCAAAAGAATCCAGAATTAGCGATAGAAAAGGGCCTCTGTCCAACATTTTTTCATTTTTTGACGATAAAAAAGAGAAAGTGGAAGAAGGGAAATTCATGCGAGCCGGGGACAAAGTCAACGAACTCATCGAGCAGAGCGACTTCATCAGCCGCGACCTGAGTTGGCTGAAATTCAACGAGCGCGTGTTGGACCAGGCTTGCGACCCGACGCGCTCGGTGTTTGACCGCCTGAAATTCCTGGCCATTACGGCCTCCAATCTCGACGAGTTTTTCTCGATTCGGGTAGGCAGTTTGTACAACTACCTCGATTACGGCAAGGAACGCGTGGACTACTCAGGATTGCGGGAAGTGCCGTTCCGAAAGACCCTGCTGCGGTCGCTGCAACAGTTTGTAGCCGAACAGAATAAGTGCTACAAAGAAGACCTGCTGCCGCTACTCCAAGAACACCGCTGTTCGCTGGCCCAAATGCACGAGTTGCGGGAGCCGGAAGCGGAAAAGGTGTCGGAATACTTCGACCGGACCATCTACCCGATGCTGACGCCGATGCTTTACGACTACACGCATGTGTTTCCCGTGTTATTGGCTAAGGTTTTGATCCTAGGGGTAATAACTCAGGTATCCGGATCCACGAGTGAGGAAGACCGTAAGCTGTCTTTTGTGCAGTTGCCGGCCAATCTACCCCGCTTCTACATCATTGAGCGCGAGGACGAAATACTTTTTCTGCCGCTGGAAAATATCATAAAAGCCTACATTAAAAAGCTATATCGGAACGTGGACATCGTCTCCACTAACCTCATCAGAATTACCCGCAACGGCGATTTCTCGTTGGAGGAAAACGACGATATGGAGGTCGATTTCATCGACGAAATCAAGCAGAAAATTAAGAACCGCCGCCTGGGCCGCGTCGTGAAGGTGGAGGTGGAACACGATGTCGATGAAGACTTGCTCAGCCTGTTGAAGAAACGCTGGGAAATTGACGACTTCAACGTCTTCCGTGCGGGTGGCTTGCTGGACTACACCTGTTTCTGGCAACTCATCGGTCACAGCGAATTCAAGGACCAGATTCCCCCGCTGCACGCCCCCGTACCGCCACTGACTTTGGGCCGGGAGCGCAACACCGATATTTTCGAGGTCATGCGGGAGCGCGACATTCTGCTGCACCATCCTTATAACAACTTCGAACCCGTCCTACAACTGCTCGAACAAGCCTCCGAAGACCCTAACGTGCTGTCGATCAAGCTGACGATTTACCGTCTCGCCAAAAAATCGCGCGTAACGGAAGCACTTTTGACCGCCGCCGAAAACGGCAAGAACGTGGCCGTGCTGTTCGAGGTGAAAGCCCGCTTCGACGAAGAAAACAATATTCGGGAGGCGCAGCGGCTGCAAAAAGCGGGCTGCTTCGTAATCTACGGCATCGGTTTGCTCAAAACCCACACCAAGCTACTTCTGATCGTGCGCAAGGAAAGCGAGAAAGTCGTCCGCTACGCCCACCTTTCTACGGGTAACTACAACGAGGACACCGCCCGGCTCTACACCGACATCGGACTGCTAACGACCAATGAGGAATACACGCACGACATTTCGGAATTCTTCAACGTCATCACGGGCCACTCGCTGCCCAGCGACTACCGCAACCTTATCACCGCGCCGCGCCAAATGCGCGACCGGATCATTGAAATGATCCGCCAGGAAGCCAAAAACGCCCAAAACGGCTTGTCGAGTGGTATTTGCATAAAAATCAACTCCCTGGAAGACCGCGCCGTAATCGAGGAGCTCTACAAAGCGTCGCAGGCGGGCGTGAAAATCGACCTGATCGTGCGCGGTATTTGCTGCATTCGTCCTGGAAGGAAAGGATTGAGCGAAAACATCAGAGTGCGTTCTATTGTCGGCGACTTGCTTGAACACTCGCGAATCTTTTATTTCCAAAACAACGACGAGCCGCTAGTGTATGGCGGTAGCGCCGACGTAATGGTGCGGAGTTTCGACCGCCGCATCGAGTCGCTGTTCCTGCTCGTCAGCGAGCGGGTGCGGCAGGAAGCCATCCTGATGCTGGACTACAACCTGCGCGACAATGTCAATTCCTACGAACTGCGCGAAGACGGCACCTACGAAAGGTGCCACGTGGGAGAGGGAACCAAGGCAGTTGACATTCACAAAGCCTTTTTTGAAATAAAGCCCGAAGAGGTAATGGAGGCCCGGCTTTTTGAGAAAACGAAAACAAGTCAGGAACTTCCGGAAGGGATCGTGGACAATGTGGGAGAAGAAATAAAATGAATAATACTATCTATCAAAAAAGCCGCGTCAAATCAAATGGCGGGGCTTTTTTGATGGGTCATCGAGAAATCATTTTAGTAATCGCAGGGAAACTGGGTAACGGTAAACCTGTCCATTATTGGCCCGAATGGTACCAATAATCATAAATACCAGCGCCCCGATACCGATGACCGAGAAGGCCGTAATCATCAAAATGCTCGACCCGATCAAACCGACCACGCCCGCCCCGGTGGCGGCATCGTTGTCGAATTGCCCGCCCATTATGGTAGAGATGATCGACCCGCCAAAGACCACGATCAGAACAAGGAACATGGCCACGAAGGCAATGGCCAGCGTGATTTGAAAATTGACGGATTCTTTTCCGTTATCCAACACGAAGGTGCCTTTATCCTTCTGGGTGGAATAGATGACGTACGTAGCGATCAGCGATAAAAAGGGAATGGGTACAATGAAACTGGCAAACGAAGCCAGCAAAGGCGTGAGGTGCATCCACATACCCAGTGAACGCTGTTCGGCGGGGACGCCAGCCGAGGAAATGAGGTTCGGATCTTCCATAATTTTTTGAGATTTAGGATTATTGTTTTTTGGAAAAGAAGCAAACCCCGCGCTCGTACTCATTTCTACGGCTAATTTTAGCTACTTTCGCGATTTCGTTGTAAAAATTTACCCCCGCCCTCCTGCATGGAAAGATTTACCGGACTCATAGGCGTCGCTCTTATTCTTGGCGTAGCTTACGCGCTCTCTAACAACCGCAAAGCCATAAACTACCGCACCGTGGGCGTTGGGTTAGCCTTGCAATTCGGCTTAGCCGTTTTTATCCTGCGCACCGATACTGGACGAATTGTCTTTCAATGGCTGGGCGATAAAGTCCAGAAGCTTCTTTCTTTTTCCGACAAAGGGGCCGATTTTGTCTTTGGTACTCTGGTTCGCAGCGATTTGATGCAAAAAGCTTTCGGGCCGGGCAATGACTTCGTCTTCTTCTTTAGAGTAATTCCTACCATTATTTTCGTGGCTGTACTGGTCAATATGCTCTACCACCTCGGCATCATGCAGCGAATCGTGGCAGTCATCGCGCGGGGCGTTTACTGGCTCATGGGAGTGAGTGGGGCGGAGGCACTTTCCAACGTGGCGAGTACGTTCGTGGGCCAGGTGGAAGCGCAGATTATGATCAAGCCTTATTTGAAAGGGATGACCAACTCAGAACTCATGGCTTCCATGACGGGTAGCTTTGCCTGTATTGCGGGCGGGGTGATGGCCGTCTATATTTCACTGGGTGTTCCCGCACCTTACCTTATCGCCGCCAGTCTCATGGCCGCGCCGGGAGCGTTGGTCATCTCCAAGATCGTGTATCCCGAAACCGAAAAATCGGAAACCAAGGGGGCTATCAAGCTGGACATCAAGAAAACCCACGCCAACCTGCTGGACGCCATCGCCGCCGGGGCTAGTGAAGGCTTGAAAGTGGGCTTTAATGTAATAGCCATGCTGATCGGCTTCATCGCGCTGGTAGCGCTGTTCGACTTTTTGTTAGGTAAAGTCGGCGGGATTTTCAACTTTCCTGAATTGAGCTTCAATTACATCCTGGGAAATCTCTTTGCCATTTTTGCCTGGGCGATGGGCGTTCCCTCCCAGGATGTGCAGTCCGCCGGGGCTTTGATGGGGACCAAAATGGTCATTAACGAATTCGTAGCCTACCTCGATTTGGTAAAAATCAAAGAAACGCTCGATCCCAAAACGCTGGTCATCACCAGTTTTGCCCTCTGCGGCTTTGCCAATTTCAGTTCCATCGCCATTCAGGTGGGCGGCATCGGCGAGTTGGCCCCGTCGCGGCGGTCGGATTTGGCGCGGCTCGGTTTCCGGGCATTGATTTGCGGAACGCTGGCTTCGTATATGTCGGCCACATTCGCGGGATTGTTGATGTGAAATTGCAAATTACAACGATGGAAATGAACATCTCCCACATTATCAATGAACTGGGCGAAGACCGCCAGAACTATTTCAACGTAGTCGCACCCCCCATTTTCCAGACTAGCAACTTCGCGGTCGAAACCTTCGCCGATATGCGCGCGGCCTTCGCCAACGAGCGGTCGGCGTTTATCTACACCCGCACCGGTAACCCGACGGTGGACATTCTGCGAAAAATACTCGCCGCCCTCGACGGGGCTGAGGACGCGCTGGTATTCAACAGCGGGGCTTCGGCGATTTACGCGGCGGTGATGGCCAACATCAAGGCCGGAGACCATATCATTTCGGTTGAAAAGCCTTATAATTCTGCCTGGCGGCTTTTCAATGACGTTTTGCCCCGGTTTGGCATTACGACTACCTACGTGGATGGTACGAAAATCGAAAACTTTGCGGAGGCCATTCGCCCCGAGACTACGGTCATTTTCGTAGAATCGCCCAATACGCTTACCTACGAATTGCAGGACCTGAGGGCGGTCGCCCAACTGGCCAAGAAGCATGGCATCGTGACGGTTATTGAC
>JBBSKK010000090.1:0-9042 GCA_038256395.1 Cytophagales bacterium
CGTAGTCGGTGGTTCTTAGGAAATTGTAGGCTTGGTACTCGTCGAAGCGGGCGGTAGCGGCGGCCGTATTTTTCTCCCGGAAGTACGCTTCCAGTTCCTTCAAAATCGTCCGCATGGCCGCGACGTTGGGCGCAATGCCGAGGGATTCCATCGCCTTACGCATAGCGACTACCTCCGCCGAAGCAAGTGCATCGGAGTTTTTGCCATACAAACTTTGGAATAAAATATTTTCGCCTGCTTGCTGGCTTTCGCGTACGCCGTGCTTACTGCGGTAAGTGTCGGGGTGCTGGAAAAAGTACTGCGCCATTGGATTGTCGAAATCGCTGATAAACCGGCTGATAATATAAAAACCGTAGGGACTTTCCAGGTCAGTGGGTTGGGTGAATATTCTGCCAAACTCGTCGGCCAGAGCAGTCGATTGCAGCGTATCGCGGGTAGTTTTGGTGTATTTGGCGTAATTAATCAGAAAATCGAGGTTGCGGTCGCCCTGTTGGTAGCGGGCCGCGTAGTCGCTGGTGCGCGTGGCGGGCGAAAGCGCATCGCTGGCGTGGCGCAGCACTTCTTCGATGAATTCGGCGCGGGTCGGCTTGTCCGAAGGCGTGGCTTGATGAATGAGGTTGCCGCTGGCATCGAAGAAAATGAAGAGTGGAAATTCGGGGTAGTGCAGTTTTTTCTTTTCCTGCAAAGCCTTGGATAAGGGAGCGTTGGCTTCGTATTTCGCGCTCACGAACTTAGGATTGAAGAAATCGCCGACTTTTTTCTCTTCCAAAACCGGGGCTAGCGCCTCGCAGTGCGGACAGCCTTTTAGATAAATCTCTACAAAAATCAGCTTGCCTTGCTGCTTTGCGGTAGTGGCCAGTTGGTCGATGTCTTTTTCCTGAAACTGAATGCCCTGAGCTTGGGAAACTGCATTTTGAACAATAATCAGGAGAAGTAGCAAGGCGATTAACCTCGTAGTTTTATCAAAAAAAGAAAGCATGAGCGCCAGATGAGTGAGTTTTCATTTTATTCCAAACAAAAATCGGGCAAAAATCCGGTTCTTTGAAAAAAAACTCTGTGACCTAAGATGAAAATCGAAACCCAAGTCCTCCACAACCACGACTTTAAAGACAAAAATGCCGCCGCCGTTGTCCCGCCGCTTTACCTTTCCACTACCTTTGAGCGCGACGCACACTACGAACTACCCCAAGGCTACCTCTACACCCGTGCCGGAAATCCCAACCGCCAGCAACTCGAAAGCATTTTGGCTACGCTCGAAGGCGGAGCCGAAGCAATAACTTTCGCCTCGGGCCAGGCGGCCACGATGACTTTTTTTCAATGCCTGAAACCCGGCGACCATGTCCTGGTTCCCGACGATGCCTACTACGGTACGCCCGCGCTCTTGCAGGATTTTTTCACAGGTTGGGGGCTGACTTTTGATAAAGTCGATACGACCAATATCGAGGAAATAAAAACCGCTATCCGCCCCGAAACCAGGGTCATCTGGCTGGAAACGCCTTCTAATCCGCAATTGAAAGTCAGCGATTTACAAGCCATAGCCAAGCTGGCGCGGGAGCGTAATATCCTCGCCGTCTGCGACAATACCTGGGCCACGCCGCTGCTGCAACGCCCGCTCGACCTGGGCTGCGATGTGGTGATGCATTCGACTACCAAATACCTCGGCGGCCACAGCGACGTACTGGGCGGGGCCTTGATTTTCAAGGAAAAGAGTGAGTTGAGCGAACGCGCCCGCCAACTCCAAACGCTGGGCGGGGCGGTGCCGTCGCCCTTTGATTGCTGGCTGGTGGCGCGGGGTATCAAAACCCTGGCCGTGCGGGTACGGCAGCAAGCCGCCAACGCACAGCGACTGGCGGAGTTTCTGGAAAGCCACGCGGCTATCGAAAAAGTACATTATCCGGGTTTGCCTTCCCATCCGGGCTACGAAATTTCTCAGCGCCAAATGGTCGGCGGCGGCGCAATGCTCTCCATTCAGGTAAATGGCGGAGCGAAAGAGGCATTAAGTTTTATCAAAAACTTAAAACTCTTCACCGCCGCCACCAGCCTTGGCGGCGTAGAAAGCCTGATCGAACACCGCGCCTCGGTCGAAGGCCCGGACACGCTGACGCCCCAAAACTTGTTGCGGATTTCGGTAGGGCTGGAACACGCCGATGATTTGATTGAAGACTTGGATCAGGCTTTAGCGGGGCGATAGTCTTTGACCAAATCCTCGCTCAATTCCCATAATTTGGTTGCCAAAAATTTGCTTTGCGCATCTTTGTTGGGCGTTTTAGGCTTGGAGTCGTCAAAGTATTTGCCCGTCACCCCCAGCACTTCGGGCGAGGAGGCGAGGTAAATACTCGTCTGCGCGCCTTGCTGCGGTGACTTGGCAAAGGGGCGGGCCAACCACATAATAACATTGCCAAAATTGGAAAAGCCGGAGCCAAAATTTGTAGCCACAAAGCCGGGGTGTAGGGCGTTGGAGGTAATTCCCAGCGGTTGTAGGCGTTCCGCCAATTCGTTGGAAAAGAGAATATTGGCCAGCTTCGAGTTGCCGTAGGTCGTCCAGGCGCTAAACTTGTCGGGCTTTACGAGTTGGTCGATGCGGAACTTGCCAAACTGATGCGCCCCGGAAGAAACGTGAACGATGCGGGCGTCCTTGCCCGCTTCCAGCAGGTCGATAAGTCCGGTCGTTAGCAGGAAATGACCGACGTGATTCACGGCAAAAGTCATTTCAATGCCTTGCTCAGAAAACTCCTCGTGATCCATCATCAAGCCCGCATTATTGACCAGCACGTCGATTTTGCTGTGGTTGGTGTGGATTTGCTCGACCGCTTTTTGTACGTCTGCCAAATCCGACAAGTCGCATTCCACAAAGGAGGTTTCGGCCTGGTCGCCGATTTCCATTTGCAGGGCGTCGGCTTTTTCGGCGTTTCGGGCCAAAAGAATAAGGTTAAAACCGCGTTTAGCGAGTTCCAGGGCGGTAATTTTGCCAATACCCGAGGTCGGGCCGGTGATGAGGGCAATCTTTTTATTGACGTTGGACATTAGACTTTGGATTTTAGACCGCCGAGCGGTCCCGTTTGTGCCACTCTGTGCCGAAATGATTTTATGAAATTCTTTGACCTAACCTACTACGTTAAAGCATTGTTCGTTGCTTTACAATAACCTTGCCTACCCTACATGCGGATAACGCTCTTTCTTCTCCTATTTATTGCCAACTTCTTTATTGCCAACTTCGCTCAGGCGGGCGGTGTGCGCGGCCTGATTACCACAGCGCGGAACGAGCCGCTCCCTTACGCTGGCATCGTCGTGCAAGGTACCAGCACGGGAACGCTTGCCAACGCCGAGGGCCGGTACGAACTCACGCTACCTGCTGGAAAGTACGAGCTGGTTTTTCAGTACCTCAGCTTCAAAACCGTCACCAAAACGGTCACGATCGGCGAAGATTTCCTGGAACTGAACATAATTCTGGAAGAACAGCCGCTGAATCTCGACGCGGCGCGGGTCGGCAAGGGCAAGGAAGACCCAGCGTACAGCGTCATGCGGCGGGCTATTGCCAAGGCGCGGTTTCACCAGTTGCAGGTGCGCAGCTACACCGCCCGCGCTTACACCCGCAGCACGGCTTTACCCACCAAAATTCCTTTTTTGCTGGAAAGACGGTTGAAAAAAGAAGGCGTTCAGGAGGGCAAAGCGTTCCTGAACGAAAGCATCACCGAAATATCCTACCGACGGCCCAATACCTACAACCAGAAAATCCTCTCGACGCGCAACAGCCTGGACAATAGTACGCCCACACCCAATCAATACGTGCTGGCGAGTTTTTACAGTCCAGAGGTTCGCGGGGCTACTACCCCCTTGTCACCCAAAGCCTTTGCCTACTACAAGTTCGAGTACGAAGGATTTTTTGAAGACCGGGGCGAGATCGTGAACAAAATTAAGGTCATTCCGAGAGCCTACGGCGAGGGTACTTTTCGGGGCAGTTTGTACATCATCGAGGATCGATGGGCCATACATAGTCTCGATTTGGAAACGATTTATGAGGGGTTACGCATTCGGGTGAAGCAGCTATTCAGCCCGGTGCAGAACGTGTGGCTACCGATCAATCAGCAGTTCAAAATCGAGGGCGGCTATTTGGGTTTTGCCGGAGAATTCAAGTACGTGGTGTCGATGAATTACCAGAAGCTCAACATCGACCCCAACCTAAAAGAGGATATCACGATTCTCGACCACAAGAAAGAGGAAAGTCTGCCATCGGTTTCGCGCAAGGCTGATCTTGAAAAAATGATAGAACAGCAGAAGGAATTTTCGACCAAGAACTTCCGTAAAATCATCAAGGAATACGAAAAGGAAGAAAAAAAAGAGCGCAAAGCCGCCGGACAGGATGTCCGGGCCGTCCGGCAGGATTCGGTTATCGTGGATTCGCTGGCCAACAAGCGCGACACGACCTACTGGGAAACGCTGCGCCCCGTGCCGCTGACGCAATTGGAGGTGAAAAGCTATAAAATTCAGGACAGCATCCGCGTCGTGAAGCAAGACAAAATAGACAAGGACAGTACGCGCGACGACTCCACGACTTTCAAGCCGATGCACCTGCTGACGGGCTACACCTACAAGTACAAAAATCGTAACCACTTCACGTTTGAAAGTCCGGCTAGTACCCTGGCTTACAATACAGTAGAAGGCTACGTTTTCGATGCCGCCCTGGAATGGAAAAAACGTTGGGGCCAGAATTATGAAGCCAGTATCAAGCCCTTAGTGCGCTACTCTTTCGGACGCAACAAGCTTAGCGGGACGCTCCAAGGTACGCTCGGCAACCGCAAGTGGAACGCCACCGTCGAAGGCGGCGAGTACGTCTATCAGTTCAACGCCAACGCACCAATTTCGCCCGGTCTGAACAGCGTGTCAACGTTGCTTTTCGAGCAGAATTTTATCAAGATTTCCCAAAAACAATTCCTCCGCGCCGACTACACTTACCGCTACCTCGGCGATATGCTCAGCCTCAGCACCGGATTGGAATTTGCCCGACGCAGCGAGTTATACAATCTTGAAAAAAGTCAAAAATATATCGACTGGGAAAGCCGCAGCTATACGCCCAACCAACCCGAGAACGCGGAACTAGATGACACGGGCTTTCCCACGCACCGCGCCTTGCTTTGGAACGTAAACCTGAATCTGCGTCCCTGGCAGAAATACGCCATTCGCAACGGCCAAAAACGCTATTGGTACAACAAAGGGCCGACGTTTCTGCTGGGCCTGAAACGCGCCATTCCCACGGACGACCTGGCCCCCGACTACACCTTGCTGGAAGGCAGCATTCGGCAAAACATCGATATGGGGCCGCGCAGCAATCTACGCCTTGCGGTGAGCGGCGGCGGCTTGGTGTCCCAAAAAAGGGTGTACTTCCTTGACTTTCGTCACTTTATGGGGAACGAGTTCTTTTTCCAAAACGGTGATATTCTCACTAGTTTCAGGATGCTACCCTATTACCAGTACAGCACGGCGCAGCGCTTTTTACAAGGCCACGCGCTGTGGAATTCGCAACGCTTTGTTCTCACACGGCTGCCTTTCGTGCGACTGGCGGGGCTGAGCGAATTGGTACAAGTGCATTATTTGAGTACGCCGAAGGCCAAGAACTACACTGAGTTAGTTTATGGCGTAGATGGGATTATCCGGCTGTTTCGCGTGGAGGTAGTGGGGCAGTTTATGGGCGGGCAGTACCAGGGTTTGGGACTGCGAGTGGGGACTACTTTACGGCTGCGGTAACTTCTGAAAGGCTTCCGCAATGATCCCTCGCAACACTTCCTCCTTCGCATACAAATCTAGCAAAAGCATCATTTGATTTTTCGCCCTGTCTAGGTTGTGTTCCGGGTATTTGATCGGATAATAGAGATCGCCGTTCAAATAATCCGCCAGAAAACGAATGCCTTGCATATATACCAAAAACAAGCCTGAATAGAAAATAGCTGATTTCTCCGTCTCGGTCAAGACGGCCTTCATCTCGGAAAGATAGCCTTCGACCAGAGCTTGGTAAAACTCCTCCCGCACGACAACCTTTTCAAATTCAACGCTTTCCTCCGACACCGGACTGACGTAGGTTCGTACCATGTCGCCGAGGTCGGAAATGATTTTACCGGGCATCAGCGTGTCCAAATCACAAACAGCCAGGCCGCGCTGCGTGTCGCGGTCGAGCAGCACGTTGTTGATCTTGGTGTCGTGGTGCATCAGGCGGTCGGGAAAATCCGGGTTTTGGAGCAGGCTTTCGTAGGTTGCTACGATCTCGCTTTTATCCAAAAAATAGGTGATCAATTCTTGCGCAGACTGTTTCCGTTTTTCCGAAGCACCAGCTACTGCTTCCTGAAACTGTTGATATCGAAAACTCAGATTATGAAAGTCAGGAATAGTCGATTCAAACTTCGACATATCCAGCCCATCCAGATTCCGCGCCAGCAAGCCGAACTGCCGTGCGGCTTCGTAGGCTTGTTGTGGCGTAGTAGCTTCATTGATCGAGGTAGAGTTAGACACGAAAGGCGTCAGCCGCCACGATTCACCGTCCAAAACCAAGACTTCTTCCCCCGCCAAAGTCGGAATGGGCGCGACAAAAAGATAATCGGGATAATGCTTCGCTACATGCCTAGCGGCCAGCCGTAGATTATGAGCAATCGCCTCGACATCAAAAACCGCTGAATTGATTTTTTGCAAAACAAACTTCCGCCCATCCTCACTCTCCACCAGAAAAGTAGCATTGATGTGCCCCGACCCAAACCGCCGTGGCTCCGGCAGCGGAAAAACCCCAAACGCCGCCAATATCCGCCCAAAATCAACCGTTTTTTCTATCATTTTTTAACAAAAAGAATAATGAAAAGAAGGGTAGCTCCGCAAGAAACTATCCTTCCCCTTTGTGCCTTTGTGCCTTTGTGCCTTTGTGCCTTTTTACTCAGCGGCTTTCACCCTCGGCACTTCCGTCAGCGTCGGATACACGTTGTTATCCGGCTTGACGTCGGCCATGCGGTGGGTGGGGTCGATGATGATGCGCTGAATATTGGTCACGGGGCGGTCGATGGTGAAGCTGTACTCGGGATACACCCAGGGCCAGTCGGGCAGGAGGGTCGTTTTGCCGTAAATATTCTCCTGCTTTTCGCCACGCATCATTTCCAGCGGAATGTAGAAACTCTCCTGCGTGCCGTCGGTGTAGCTTACCACCACATCGAGCGGCATGGGCATCTTGCCGTGGCGGTCCAGCACTACGTTGGTCTTGTTGCCGGTGGGCAGCACCTCGCGGATCCCGTAGTCGATGGTGCGCGTCGTGCCGACCCAGTCCTCGAAGTACCAGTCCAGTTCCAGGCCCGACTCCTTTTCCATGATGCGCTTGAGGTCGGTGGGGTTGGGGTGCTTGAATTTCCACTCGCGGAAATAGCGCTTCATGCCCCGGTCGAAGGTGGGCTGGCCGATAATATAGCTCAACTGATTCAGGAAAAGCGCACCCTTCGAGTAGGCCGCCGTGCTGTAGGCGCGGTTGGTGTTGTAGTGGTCCGACTGCGTGGTCATGGGTTCTTCCAAGCCGGATTCTACCAGCCGCTGGTACGATACGAAGCTGCCGTAGTGCGGGTCACGGCGCGAGGGGAAAAGCTCCGCCATGACCAGGTTTGAGGCGTAGGTCGTGAAGCCTTCGTCCATCCAAGGATACTTCGACTCGTTGGTGCCCAGCAGGTTCTGGAACCAACTGTGAATCGACTCGTGGACGGTCACACTCACCAGCGCTCCCAAAGAACCACGCCCGGTGATGAGCGTCGCCATGGGGTACTCCATGCCGCCGTCGCCGCCCTGGATGATCGAATACTGCTTGTAGGGATAGCGGCCAAAGCGCTCGTTCATAATCTCGAAACACCGCACGGCGTAGGGTTGCATTTCCTTCCAGTAGTTGATCGTGTCGTTTTGGTAGAAGAAATGCAGGTCGAGTTTATCGTCCACTTTTACGATGTCGTGGACGTAGTCGCGATCGGCGGTCCAGACGAAATCCGGTACTTCGGGGGCTACGAAATGCCAGGTCAAGCGGTCGCCTTTTTGGTGAGTGACAGTTTTTTTGGAATAGCCGTGGCCGATTTTATCGGGGTTTTGGAGGTAGCCCGTGGCGGCAATGGTGTAGGCCGCATCCATCGTGATCTTGACGTCGAAGTCGCCCCAAACTCCGTAGAATTCGCGGGCGATGTACGGCACGGCGTGCCAGCCTTCGTAGTCGTACTCGCTCATTTTGGGGTACCACTGTGCCATGGAGTAGTCGATTCCTTCTTTGTTATTGCGGCCCGTGCGGCGAATTTGCTTGGGTACCTGTGCCTCAAATTCCATGTCGAAAGTCACCGTCGACTTAGGCATAATCGCTTCGGTCAGCGTCACTTCCAGGATGGTACCCGCCACCTGATACTGCACCGCCTTGCCGTTCATTTTTAGGGTTTTAACCTTTTCGTAGCCAATCTCGTCGGGCGAAAGCTTGTAGATTCGATCCATCACGCGGGCGTCGGGGTCGGCGATGGTACGCGAGCGGACGTCCATCTGGCTACCGGGCTGGAAGGCGTTGAGGTAGAGGTGGTAAAAAACCTGGTTGAGTGTATCGGGTGAGTTATTGGTGTATTGCAGCTTCTGGGTACCCGTGTAGCGGTGGGTCTTGCTGTCAAAATCGACGTTCATTTCGTACTTGACATGCTGCTGCCAGCGATCCGATTGTGCGAAAATGGAGGTAGTATAGCTGAGAAAAAAGCTGTAGACTAGGATTTTGTTCATGCGTTTGCTGATGGCTATTAGCCATTAGCTAACAGCTAACAGCTTCGTTAAAACGTCAAAAATAGGTAAAGTAGTTGTTTTACCATCTAATTTCTGATATTTACAGGGAGATTTTTCCAAAACCAATCCTGTTCTACCCCTATGTCGCGCGTTTTACTTATCCTGCTGGGAGCCCTGATGGACGTGGGCTCCTTTGCTCAACCCAGCTCCGATCAATCCTACATCAAAGAACACTACACCAAAACGATTTACGACATCCCGATGCGGGACGGCGTGAAACTGCACACG
>JBBSKK010000091.1:0-9019 GCA_038256395.1 Cytophagales bacterium
CCCAGCACCAACGTCAACTTTTCGCTGACTGTGCGTACCGAAGACGGTCAGGGATCGGGCTACGTCATTCGCGGATTCAGCGACTTCGACAAACTCGACACCAAGTCCGCCACCCAAATCGCCGTGCAAAAATGCCTCGGCTCGGTGGACGCGCGGGCGCTGGAACCCGGCAAGTACACCGTGATTCTGGAACCCACGGCGGCCTCGGTTTTGCTGGAAAACATCTTCTTCAACCTTGACGCCCGCAGCACCGACGAAGGCCGCTCGTTCCTGAGCAAGCCCGGCGGCAAGTCCAAGCTGGGCGAGAAAATCGTGGACGAGCGCGTGACGATTTATTCCGACCCCGCCAATCCCGAATTACCCGCTTCGCCCTGGTCAGGCGACGGACGGGCGCAGGAAAAAACCAACTGGATCGAGAAAGGCGTGGTGAAAAACCTGGCCTACTCGCGCTACTGGGCGCAGAACAAAGGCGTGAAGGCGACGCCTTTCCCCAATAACCTGATTATGGCGGGCGGCACTTCGTCGCTGGAAGACATGATCAAAAGCACCAAGCGCGGTATCCTGGTCACGAAACTTTGGTACATCCGCACCGTGGATCCGCAGACGCTACTGCTCACGGGCCTCACCCGCGATGGGACATTTTTCATCGAGGACGGCAAGATCAAGTACCCCGTCAAGAACTTCCGCTTCAACGAAAGCCCGATCATTATGCTCAACAACCTCGAAGCCCTCGGCAAGCCCGAGCGCACCGTCAGCACGGAGTCGGATCGCAACTACCTGATTCCGCCGATGAAGATTCGGGAGTTTACGTTTACGAGTTTGTCGGACGCGGTGTAAGGGAGGCACAAAGGGGCAAAGGCACATAGGGCAAAGTGAGTCGGCCCGTGGCGCACAAAGTGAGTGCATACTCTCAACACCGCCCGTACACACTCGCGCCGCTACCGTGGTATTGCTGCCGGAGGTGCTGGTAGACCAGGTTGGTTTTCAGGTCGATGTCGTCGGTTTGGTAGGTGGGATAAGGCAGGGCTTCGAAAAGGGTTTTATTGACCAAAGAGTAAATGGCGTCGATCGCGTTTTTGCGGGGGGCATAAGCATTGAGGGCTGTTTTTCTGAAAAAGGGCGAATTAAATAAATAAGCATAAAAAATTGACAATCAAGTTAAACGCATTAAAATAGGGTAAAATAACAGATAAGGGAGACCTTTGCCTGATGAACTGGCAAACCTTCTTCCAAGACGTTCCCGATTTCCGTATAACTCGGCGCAAGAGGCACAAGCTTCTTGACATTTTGCTCATCGCCCTGTGCGCCGTAGTGTGCGGGGCGGACGATTTCGAGCGGGGGGGTTGAGGCCAGCCGCGAGATCGGCGAAAAGACCAGCACCGAAACGCGCTACTACCTGAGCCACCTGGATCTTGCGCCCGAGGAGTTCAACGGCCTGGTCAGGGGGCACTGGGGCATCGAAAACAGCCTGCACCGCCGGGCGGCCCCGTGGGTGCTGGATGTGGCCTTCAAGGAAGACCGCCAGCGGGTTCGCTCGGGAAACGCGCCCGATAATATGGCGACGCTCAGGAAGTTGGCTATGCAGATGCTGGGCCATGTGGATGATAAGCAGAGCGTGAAGAATAAAAGGAAAATGGCGGGCTGGAATGACGATTACCTTGCACAGATACTAGATAAAATTAAATGCGTTTAACCTGGTGTAAAGTAAGGGTTAACCTTTCCTATTTACGAACTTTGTGCCTTTGTGCCTTTGTGCCTTTGTGCCTTTGTGCCTTTGTGCCTTTGGAACTTTACCCCTTAAAAAAATGAACATCACCTACCTCGACGGCTACACCCTCAACCCTGGCGACCTAAGCTGGGAACCGCTGGAAAAACTCGGCGACTTCACAGTCTATGACCGCACTTTGCCCGAAGACATCGAGGCGAGAGCCGCCGCCGCCGACATCATCCTTTCCAACAAAGTATTTCTATCGGCCGACACCCTGGCGCAACTACCCAGGCTCCGCTACATCGGCGTGACCGCCACGGGCTACAACAACGTGGACTTGGAAGCGGCCCGAAGGCAGGGAATCATGGTTACCAATGTACGCGGGTATAGCACCTCCGCCGTGGCGCAGCACACGTTTTCGCTGCTGCTGGGCCTGACCAACCACACCGAACTCCACAGCCAAAGTGTCCACGCGGGCGACTGGACCAATGCCGCCGACTGGTGCTACTGGAAAACGCCTTTGGTGGAAATTGCGGGCAAAACCATCGGCCTCATCGGCCTGGGCGACATCGGAACGCAGGTGGCGCGCATCGCGCTGGCATTCGGGATGCGCGTGCTGGCGCACCGGAAGAGTGACGCTTCGGCGGATATGGGAATCAAGCTAGTAGAGTTGGATGAATTGTTTCGGGAAAGCGACGTGGTGAGTCTTCACTGCCCGCTGACCGACCAAACCAGCGAAATAATCAATGCGGAGTCGCTGGCCAAAATGAAGCCCTCGGCTCACCTCATCAACACCGGACGTGGCGGACTTATCCACGAGCAAGATTTGGCCGATGCCCTCAACGCCAACCAATTAGCCGGAGCCGCTGTGGACGTTCTCTCGACCGAACCGCCCAAGGCCAATAACCCGCTACTTACGGCCAAAAACTGCCTGATTACGCCGCACGTGGCGTGGGCGTTCTTCGAGTCGCGGCAAAGGCTCATGCAAATGGTGGTCGACAACATCGCTGCTTTTCAGAGCGGCCAGCCGATCAACGTCGTCAGCTAGGCGGTGGCGAGCTGAATCAAATCCTGGATTTTATTGATCAGTATCACATTCGGGGCGGTTTGGATGCCCTGTCCGACGATTTGGTAACCCGTGACCAGAATTGTGGCCTCGGGAAACTCAGCGGCTAACTTGTCCACGTAAGGCTGCACGTCGTTATTGGCGGGCACCGAAGTGATGGCGGTGAAAATGTAGTCGGGATGGTGAATATTGTAGCCAAACTCGATTTCGTGGAAGGGCAGACTCTGACCCAGGTACACCACTTTATTGTTACGGGCGCGGAGGATGTAATTGGCAAAAAGCAGCCCCATCTCGTGTAACTCGCCCTCGGGCAGGAAGAGTAAATAGGTTTTGGATCCCGGCGATTGTCTCACCACTTGCCCGTCGATAGCCACTATGATTTTCTGCCGGATGAGGTTGGAGATAAAATGCTCCTGCGCCGGACCGACCGACCCGGTCACCCACAACGTCCCGATGCGGCTCAGAAACGGGTAAATGATGTTAATCATCGACTCCTCGAAGCCGAATTTCAGGATATTGGTACTGATGATTTTTTCAAAGCGCTCCTCGTCCAAATCCAGCATCGAGATGGTGAGGGCGTGGATTTGATCGGGGTAGCTGAGCTTGCGATCCGAAATGGCGACCACCTCGGCGTGCATTTGCTCGGCGGTCATTTTCGATATCTTCGATATCTTATAGCCGTGGTCTTTGAGTAGCGAAATGTTCAGCACCAGCTTCATATCCCGGTCGTCGTAGGTGCGGATGTTGGTTTCCGTCCGTTGCGGCTCGATGATGTTGTAGCGCTGCTCCCAAATCCGCAACGTATGCGCCTTGATGCCTGACAATTGTTCCAGGTCGCGGATTGAATAACTGCTCATGCCTTGCTGAAAACGGTGAGGGTAGGTTTTGGATAATAACTTACCGGCATCCCGATTGTTCAGCAAAGCCTCAATCGAACATATGAAACAGGCTGTTCAAGCCGAAAAACAGGAATTGTAAGGCCAGCAGCAGGGGAGCCAATACATTCTTTTTCTGAAAAGGCATTTTGAAGTACATAAAAAAAAGTACCGCCGAGACGCCGTACCAGGCCAGGTAATTTTGCAGCGGGATGCTTCCACCCTGCCACTGCCAGAAATCAAGCTGCATCGCTACGGGTTCGATCACGAAATCCAGCAGGGTCATCAGCCCCGCCGCAATCAGGACTTTTATAATTAGAAAAACGGGCAGGCGGTCGGTCACGCTGCCGCACAGGTAGCTTAGCATAAGCCAATTGGCACCGATTACCAGCGGCACTTCCATAATTTTAAGGCCCAGCACTTCGCCGTAGGCATACTGGCCGAAGATCGCGCCCGTATGCACCCCGGCCACCTCCACCAAAAATCCTACGGTGAAAGCTATCGCACAATACACCCAAAAAGAAGGCCGGAAGTCGGTGTGGAAAAGTAGCAGCATCACCAGTGAAGCCACCAGGTTGAAGGGCGTAAGTATTTGAAAAAGCGGTGCCGAAAACGGTACGTTCAGGCCAATCAGCCCCGCCAGATACATCAGCGGCAGGATAACGAAAATGATCCGGCGGATTTTGGGAGAAACGAGCGGTGTGGATTGGAACATAAATGGGATAAAACGAAGGGCCCGGCTGGAAGCGGCAAATTAGTGGTTTTTGTTGTACGGAATGCCTGGCGAGGGCATTTACACCCCACCTCCTTTCCCAAAAAATGCCTTACTTTGCAGGAAATCCCTCTTCCCACACCGCTAAAACTATGCTTGACTCTGTTTGTACCTCCCCAGCTTCCGAACTGAACTATGCGTTTTGCCCCGAGAGAATTGATTTGTGCCGTTGGTTTTTTAGTTTTTTCAAATAGCGCGCTGCGGGCACAGGCCCCGCTTCCCGACTGGGAGAACCCCGAAGTCATCAGTAAAAATACCGAGCGCTCCCGCGCCAGCTTTACGCCCTACGCCACCGAAGAGCAAGCCGTCGCCTCCGCTGGCAACTCGTCCTTCATCAAATCCCTGAACGGTACCTGGAAGTTTAAGTGGGTGTCGCACCCGTCCAAAGTACCCGCCGACTTCTTTCAACCCGCCACCTCCACCGCCGCCTGGGACGACCTGCCCGTTCCTTCCAACTGGCAGGTGGTCGGGGCCAGGGAAAAGCGGCCTTACGACCGGCCGATTTTTACCAACATCAAGCATCCTTTCGAGGCCACCCCGCCGCGCATCACCGCCGACACCAACGCCACGGGCCTCTACCGCACTACCTTCACCATTCCGGTGGACTGGACGCAGCGGCCTTTGTTCCTGCATTTCGGCGGGGTGCAGTCGGCTTGTTACGTGTGGCTCAACGGCGAGCCGCTGGGCTACCACGAGGACGGGATGACGCCCTTCGAGTTCGATATTTCAACCAAAATCCAGGATGGCCCCAACACGCTGGCCGTGCAGGTCATCAATTGGTCGGACGGCAGCTACCTCGAAGACCAGGATTTCTGGCGGCTGTCGGGCATTTTCCGGGATGTCTATCTGATGTCGCCGCCGCCCGTCCACATCAGCGACTTCGTGGTGCAGACCGACCTCGCCGACGACTACCGCAACGCCAACCTGAAAGTGAGCGTGTACGCCAAGAACCACACGAAAGAGGCCAAGTACGGCTACCTGCTCGTCACGACGCTCTACGACGCCAACGGCCAAAAAGCCATTCCCGCCAAAACCCAGACCATCGGGATGCTCGACCCCGGCGGCGAAATGCCCGTCCGGCTGGAATTTCCCGTGACCTCGCCGCAAAAATGGAGCGCGGAAACGCCCTATCTTTACAAACTCACCATGCAGATCTTGGGTCCCGACGGCTCGGTGATGGAAGCCGTGAGCCAGCCCGTCGGGTTTCGGGAAGTCAAAATAAAGGGCGGGCAACTGCTGGTCAACGGCAAAGCGATCACCATCAAGGGCGTCAACCGTCACGAGTTCGATCCCGAGACGGGGCGCGTCATCAGCCGCGAGAGCATGATCCGCGACATCACGCTGATGAAGCAGCACAACATCAACGCCGTGCGTGCTTCGCATTACCCCAATGTGGAGGCATGGTACGACCTCTGCGATCAGTACGGGTTATACGTCGTGGACGAGGCCAACATCGAAAGCCACGAGCTTTGGTACAAAAAAGTAATCCTGGCCGACAAGCCGGAGTGGAAAGCCGCCTTCCTGGCGCGGGGTAAGGCGATGGTCGAGCGCGATAAGAACCACCCGTCGGTCATTATCTGGTCGCTGGGAAACGAGGCCAGCAACGGTGCGAATTTCGTCGCGATGGCCAACTACATCCGCCTGGCCGACCCGACTCGGCCCATTCACTACGAAGGCCGCGCCGACTACAAGCCGACCTCGCTGAGCAGTTTCGACATTATTTCGGTGATGTACCCCTCGGTGCAGGATATGATCGAGCTGGTCAAAAAAGATCCAGAACGCCCGTTGATCGTCTGCGAGTACGCCCACGGCATGGGCAACAGCCTCGGGAATTTACAGGAATACTGGGACGTGATCGAGAAGTACCCCACCATGCAGGGCGGCTTCATCTGGGACTGGGTGGACCAGGGTCTGCGCGCCAAAACCGCCGATGGCCGCGACTACTGGAACCACATCAATTACATCGACGGGGCCAACGCCGGCGACGGCCTGATGAATCCCGACCGGACGCCGCAGCCGGAGATCAACGAGGTGAAGCATGTCTATCAATACGTAAAATTCGAGGTTTCCGACTCGATCCAGCCCGCGCAACAGCAGTTCAAGCTGCGCAACGCCTACGATTTTCAACCGCTAAGCCAATTTAAACTAGTGTGGACATTGCAGGAAAACGGCAAGCCGATCCAGAACGGCACGCTGGACAACCTGACTGCCGCTGCCGGACAGACACAGGAGGTGAACATTCCTTACCAGATTCCGGCCAGCCCTTCGCCGGGGGCGGAGTACTTCCTCAATCTCAGTGTGCAGCTAAAAGACAAAACGCTCTGGGCGGCGGCGGGCCACGAGCTGGCCGGGCGGCAGTTGCGAATCATCGTGCCGACCGGGCAGCTGGCCGAAGTCAGCTACGCCGGTCTGACGCCGCTGCGCCTGACGCTGACGCGCGGCAAGGGCATCA
Organism: Cytophagales bacterium; assembly: GCA_038256395.1. Classification (GTDB taxonomy): domain Bacteria; phylum Bacteroidota; class Bacteroidia; order Cytophagales; family Spirosomataceae; genus Persicitalea. The sequence continues at coordinate 6,874 of JBBSKK010000091.1, forward strand.
CGCTGGTAGGCCAGCAGTTTTCCGTCAGTTTCGACAAGAAGGTGGCTCGCATGAGTTCCTTTATGTACAAAGGCAAAGAACTATTGAACAGCGGCCCGTACGCCAACTTCATGCGCGTACCGACCGATAACGACGAAGGAGGTGGCGACAAAAGCTACGCCGCCCGCTGGCGCGCCGCCGGGCTGGATTCGCTGCAACTCATGGGTTCTGATTTAAGGGTCGAAAAAGTGAACGCGCACGTGTACAAGGTTACCCTGATTAAGAGTTTGCAGGGCAAGGCGGGCGGCTTGCTGGTAAGTTCGCTTTACACGGTTTATGCCACGGGCGACGTGCAGCTACAAACCACCTTCACGCCTAACGGTACCTGGCCGCCTTTTGCTAAAATTGGTATGCAGTTCGAGATGCCGCTTAGTTACGATAATGTGCAATGGTACGGGCGTGGCCCCTACGAAACCTACGCTGACCGCAAAAGCAGCGCAAAAGTCGGGCTGTACGCCGGGACGGTGGATGAGCAGCATTTTCCCTACATCATGGCGCAGGAAAACGGCAACAAGACCGACGTCCGCTGGCTGGCCGTGACCGACGCCGACGGCCTGGGGCTGCTGGCTATCAGCGATTCGCTGTTCAACGTCAGCGTCCACAACTATACCGACGCCGCCCTGCTGGCCGCCAAAAAGCCCGGCGTACCGCTGGCGAAAGACAGCGTCACGGTCGTGAATATCGATTTGGCCCAAATGGGATTGGGCGGCGACGATAGCTGGTCGCCACGCGTTCACGAGCCGTACCAGCTACCCGCGAAGACTTACAGCTATTCATTCCGACTACGGCCCATCGACTCAGCGGACGATATTTCAAAACTCACCCATTTGACCTTGCCGATTTTTGCCAAAACCACGAGCCCAAATACGGGAACCGAAACCATGGTTGATGAAGGCAGCGAAGAAGAGGCCGTCATAAGACCGCCCGTAAAAAAAGCACCAACCCGGTATTATCCGAAGAAGAAGACTTACACGAAGCGTAGGCGGTGATTATTTGTAAATGTTGGAATTACGGCGGGGCGCCCCGCCGTAATTCACAACTGAGTTTTGTAATTCCCCGGATTCGTCAACGGGTTCAGGCGGGTTGGCGTGGGATTGGAGTTTTTGAAAAAAGACCATGCTGAACGCTGCCTGTACTTTGGTGTGTTGACCTGGACACTTTCCCTTGGCGCATTGACGCTGCGCGGCACGATGCCCACGCGGGAAGAAAACCGCCGGGGCTGGACTTTTTGCCCGCTTTCGGCCTTCTTTGCTTTGTGGGTGTGCTTGTAGTTATGCACCGATACACCGGGATCGACTTTCATTTTGGCTTCGTTCTGGGAAACAGCCTCGAAACCGCCCAGCAAAACCGCGCACAACGCAACGAAGGAGGAGCGGAGGTTTTTCACTATTGATTGCATTTTGTTGCTAAAAAATTTAACTATACTCGATATTTAACAAATATAAGCATCAGATCTTATAGTTAAAAATAGCTATTCCTATCATAAAAGCCTCACCGGATTGTAGAATTCAAGGAAAGACAAATAGTGGAAGCATGACTAGCTTCCCTGAAGAAATTTTGTTTGGCGATCTTGAAAACCGATAAAATTTTCTTTTATAGAATTTTATTTACTTTTTTTGAAAAAATCCATCCATGTCCATCCTGGTTTCGCAACTTACCAAGCAATACGGTACCCAAAAAGCCATCGACTCGCTCAGCTTCACGCTGCGGCCGGGCGAAATCGTGGGCTTCCTCGGCCCCAACGGGGCCGGCAAATCCACGACCATGAAGCTGCTGACGGGCTACCTCACGCCCACCGCTGGCCGGGCGGTGGTCAACGGTCACGACCTGGCCACCGATGCGATGGCCGCCCGCCGTGCCATTGGTTACCTGCCCGAGCATAATCCGTTGTACCTCGATATGTACGTGCGGGAGTTCCTGCTTTTTGTGGGTAAACTCTACGGCATGAAGGGAAAATCGCTGGCCGCGCGCGTGGACGAAATGGTACACCTATGCGGTCTGACCGCAGAGCAGCACAAGAAAATCGGCCAACTTTCCAAGGGCTATCGCCAGCGGGTGGGCCTGGCGCAGGCCCTGCTGCACGATCCCGCCGTGCTGATTCTCGACG
>JBBSKK010000092.1:0-8725 GCA_038256395.1 Cytophagales bacterium
TCTAACTAATGATTTCTTTGCCAACTCCAATCCTTACCCTCCCACCCCGCCGCCCGCCGTGGCTAACCTCTGCGGCCCCGGGGAAAATCAGCTTACGTTTCAGGGGCCGAATGGATGGGGTGCGTACCGCTGGCTGCCTGAGAACGACTGCAATCAGAACCTCAATGATCAGCAGACCTGGACTGCCTCTACGGGAAAATACCGCCTGAAAGTGATCGATAATTTCCAGAACGTGGTGCTGTCCCCCAAGCTGAGTGTTCCGGTTTCGACTGCCGCCGAGGTCTCGGCGTCCGGGAATACCACGGTGAGTCAGGGTGGTAGCCTGACTGCCCTCTCTTCATCGTCCAACGCGTGCAAATTCAACTGGAACGGCCCGAATAGCTTTACAACAATGCAACAAAATTTCGTGCTGAACAACGTAAACCCAGCCCAGGCGGGTACTTACACGGTCGTAGCAACGAATATTTACAGCTGTCAGTCATCAAGTTCATTTGATGTCCAGGTTGTTTCCACGGTCGAAAGTATCACGTCGGGCAATTGGAATGATTTTGCCACCTGGTCGTGTGGCTGCCTTCCAACCGCCGCTACCGACGTCAAGATCAACGCCGGTCATACCGTCGTTCTAGACACCTCCGTCCACGCCCGGAACGTGTTTTATCAAAACGGCTATCTTCAGTTTATTGGCGGAGGTAGTCTTTTGCTATCTCAGTAGTAACCGTAAATATTTTTTTGGAGGTGGCTTTGATGCAAGCCGGCAAAAAACTATGTTGCGGATAGTACCACTTTTTTATCTATTCCCAGGATTATGATACCTACCTGCGTAATTTCCTCCGAATCAACGCGGATGGCTCAGCGCCTGCGGACAATCCTGGCCAAGTGCTTGTTTAACAGCCATGAACGACCGGGTGTCGATCAAAACTGGCCAGAATGTGTCGGTGGATGAAATCATCGCCTTGGCGAGCGAAGTATTGATGAATGGCGGCGAGGTGGAGGTCAGAAACAACGGTAAGATTCAACTCAACCAGTAGCTTATTTTTGGCGCAAGAAAAGTAGGGGAATCATAATCCAGCTGATGTAGCCCAGCAGCACCCCTAGGGCGTCCGCCGCCGCGTCCCACCAGTCGAAGGTGCGGTTGAAAGGCAGCCACTGCTGGTAAAGTTCCAGAAAGACGCCAAAGGCCATTCCCATGGGCAGGATCAACAGGACTTTCCAGGGAGAGTACACCAGCCACAGGATGGTCCAGACCACGAACATGCCGATGTGGACGATTTTGTCGAAGCCGACCACGGGCGATTCAGGCAGGGCTTTGCCCGGCCAACTGCACGCCAGCACGATCAACGCCGTCCACAGTAGGGCGGGCCACAGGTGTTTAGACAAATAATAAAGGAGCGTTTTCATATCTTCTATCTGAGTTCATTTTTTACGTTCAGGTCGGTATCCCCGTAAAATCCCAAATCTTTGTCCTTCAATAGTTTCGTCCAAAAAGCGATTTGCCCGGCGTGATAGGAGTAATGTTCTACCACGTGGATGATGATGCCGATGCCCGTTAGGGTGTAGCCCTGTACTTTTCGCTCGGCCAGCAGATTTTTATCGTCCGCCGCCTCAATGACCGAAGCTGCTTCGGCTAGGGTCTCGATTAATTTTTGCCACAGTTCTTTTTTGGTGAATCCTTCGGTCGCTAAAAATTCCGCGTCGCGCTCACGCTTGTCGGGTTGTTGTCCCAATCCTGAAATAATGTACTGCCGGATGTTGCCGCAAAGGTGCAGAATCAGATTGCCGACGCTGTTAGAGGAAGCATTGGGCCGATGCCACACTTCGGCTTCGCTCAGCAAGTCGAGACATTTTTCGATGCGCGGCGTGTTGAGGTGGAGGTAGTGGAGGGATTGCTTTTTGAAATCGAAGAAAAGTAAAGGTTTCATTTACAGAATTTTATGGTTAACAGGTAGGGGCGAACCCATGTGTTCGCCTGATGTAGACAAAACGCGTTAGGCAAAGAATCCATATTCCCGCTCCACCCGGCAAATCCTCACGCTGTAAGCCGAGTACCACGCATCCCGCCCTTGCTGCTGCGCAAAAAGATGGTCTGTCTGGGCTTTCCACTCCTGAATCGCTTCCAGGCTTTCCCAATACGAAACGGTAATCCCCAAGCCTTCCCGCGCGCTTTCGTGGCCGAGGTAGCCGGGCTGCTGCGTGGCAAGTTCGACCATGCGCTCGGACATGGCCCCGTAGCCCAACTCGCCTTCGGTGCGGAGGCTGGTGAATATCACGGCGTAGTAAGGCGGATTGGGGGTTTGGGCGATGGGCATATGTCAGGTATGAGTTAAAAGGGCTCGCCGCTTCAAAATCACCCTTTGCCCTAAAATCAACCCCGCACTAGCCAACGCGCAAGCGGCCATAACGCCCGTCATGGGCAAAGCGGTGTGGTTGTGCAGCGCACTCACTAAAGCCGAGGCCAACGCTCCGAACAACATTTGAGTAAAGCCGATCAAGGCCGACGCACTACCCGCATTTTCGGCGAAGGGTTCGAGCGCGAGTGCTGTGGTATTGGGGCCGAGCAAACCACTCACAAATAAAAACATAAATAGGAAAACCAGCATCACATAGCCCGAAACGCCGGGCATGACCGCACTCGCTACCATCAGAAAGCCCAGCCCCGCCACGATTAGCGAGGCAGTCTCAGCCACGCGGAAACTGTCGAAGCGCTTTAATAAAATCCGGTTGACCTGACTGCCTCCGATGTAGCCGAAAGAGTTCAGGCTGAAAAGAAAGCCGTACTGGGTTTGGGTGAAATTGAACTTTTCCATGTAGATGAACGGCGAGCCACTAATGTAAGCGAACAAGCTTCCCAACGTAAATGCACCCGCGATGCCAAAGACGATAAAGGCGGGCTGTTTCAGCACCGCGTAGTACTTTTTGGTGACCGCCACCGGGTCGAGCCGCACGGTTTTGTCCGCGCCCCGGCTCTCGGGCAGTAGTAATAGTACCCCAACTAACATGGCGGAACTAATGACGGCCAGCGTAAAGAATATGGCCCGCCAACCCAGGGCCGTCACCATCCAGCCGCCGATGCTGGGGGCAATCATCGGGGCGACGCCCATGATGAGCATGAGCGTGGAAATGACTTTGGCGATTTCGGTGGGTGGAAAAAGGTCTCGCACCACGGCACGGCCCGCCACCATTCCCGCGCAGCCACCAATTGCCAGTAGTCCGCGCAGACCAATCAGCCAGTAAATGGTAGGGGAAAAGGCGCAGCAAATGGCTGCCACCGTGTAAAGCGACAGCCCGAAAATTAGCGGTATGCGCCGCCCAAAGCGATCCACTATGGGGCCGTAAAGCAGTTGTCCTACGCTTATGCCAACAAAATAGCTGGTGAGCGAGTAGCCAACCTTGGGAATCGTGGTGCGCAAATCAGCAGCGATGGCCGGGAAGCCCGGCAGATACATATCAATACTGAACGGGCCAAGGGCCGACAAAACGCCCAGCAGAATAACAATCTTATTTAACTCCTTCTTGGTCATGGCTTTCTTCCCAACAGAAATACTGCCGCAAAGGTAATTATTTGCCTAGAGGAAGAAAACATCGATCTAACGAAGAATTAGTATTTTTCTAATAAAAGTAAGTCAATCGAAATCTGGATATCCGTATTTATTTCAATTCCAGTTCGTTCGTGTTGACTTGAAAGTCGTCGCCGACTGCTTTTTGCATGGCAATTTTCATTTCAGCAAGCTTGTCTGGTTGGGCTTTAGCAAGGTTTTCTCTTTGGCCGGGATCTTTTTCAATATTGAAAAGGTGAGCTTCGGAAGCAAGTCCCGTTTCGATATTGACGCTTTTGTTCACAGGAACTCCTTTGTACGCCGGAATCAAAATGTAGTTCCCCTGCCGAAAAGCGAGTCGGCCGGAGGCTTCCAACACCAACTGATCGCGGCCTTGTTTTGATTCGCCCATAAATGCTGCCAGCGTGTTGCGGCTATCTTCAGAAGGGTTTTTCTGACCCACCATTTCAGCAAACGACCCCAGGAAATCCAACTGGCATACTAGGGCATCCGAGACTTGTGGCTCGATGCGGCCTTTCCAATAACTAATGAACGGCACCTTTGTGCCCGCCTCGAATAGGCTGTACTTGCCGCCGCGCAGCGGACCAGCGACTTTGTGGTTGCCGATTTTAGTCACGGCGTCGTCGTTGTAGCCATCGTCCAGCACCGGGCCGTTGTCGCTGGTGAGAATCACGAGGGTGTTCTCAGCCAGCCCGTCGGCTTCCAGTTTTTTCATGATTTCGCCCAGGCACCAGTCGGCTTCGATGATGGCGTCGCCGCGTGGCCCCATGCCCGACTTGCCCACAAAGCGCGGGTGCGGAACGCGCGGCACGTGCGGTTGCTGCAAAGCGTAGTATAGGAAGAACGGATCTCCTGTCTTCGTGGGATTGTGGTCGTCGATGAAGGTTTTGGCGTGGTTAAGAAAGACATCGGCCATGTCTTCGTCGTGCCATAAAGCCGACTTACCGCCCTTCTGATAGCCAATACGCGGGATGCCGTTGTGAACTGACTGGTTGTGACCGTGACTCCACGTTTGCGTGGTCATCAGCTCCGGGTTGGAGATGGCCGTAGGTTCGCCGGAAAAATTCTCCTTATAACTAACCTGAATCGGATCGTCGGAGGTAAGGCCTACGACGCGGCGGTTTTCGATATAGACCGTCGGGACGCGGTCAGTGGTGGCGGCCATGATGTAGGAGTAGTCGAATCCCACGTCGTTGGGGTTGCCCTGTAATTCAGCGTTCCAGTCCGTATTGCCGTCGCCGATGCCGAGGTGCCACTTGCCTACTACCCCCGTATGGTACCCCGCCATTTTCAACATTTTGGGTAATGTCACGATCGTCGTGTCGATGAGGAGCGGGGCATCGCCGGGCAGGATTTTGGCGTTCTCGTTGCGCCAGGGATAGATGCCTGTCAGTAAACCGTAACGACTGGGCGTGCAGGTAGCTGAGGTGGCGTAGCCGTTTGTGAAGCGCACCCCGCCTTTTGCCAAAGCATCCATATTGGGCGTGACGAGCGTATTCTGGCCGTAAGCGCTCACGTCGCCGTAACCGAGGTCGTCGAGATAGACAATGAGGATATTGGGCTTTACTTTTTTAGAATCTGCATTGTTGGATTCAGAATCCGAACAGCCAAGGTGGCAGAAACAGATTGTTCCGGTTAACAAAAGGGTAAGGAATAGTCGCATGGGAGACGGTTAGGAGAGTGAATTTCAAGGAAAAGCAGATTCTGAGACAAATCTAAGGATGCCGAGCCGAAAATTACTTTTTTGGAGTAGTTGAGTTCCCTTTTTTTCTTTTTTGCAAAATAATCCTCCCCTGAAAAATGACTCCACCTGCCATTCGACCCCATTTTTTTCTTTTCCTGCTGACCAGCCTTATTTTTATTTCCTGCAAAAATTCATCACAACCTGCAAACGATAAGATAGCCAGCGCCCGAGAGTCGGTCCCCGGTACGCCGGGCCGACCCAACATTCTCCTCATCCTGACCGACGACCAGGGTTACCACGATGTGTCGTACTATGGAACAAAGGACCTGCGCACACCCAACATGGATCAAATTACCAAGGACGGGATGCGGTTCGATAATTTCTACGCCAACTGCCCCGTCTGCTCGCCCACCCGCGCGGCTCTGCTAACTGGCCGATACCAGGACTACGTCGGCGTGCCGGGCGTCGTCCGCACTTACCCACAGGACAACTGGGGCTACTTCGACCTGAAAGCGACTACCTTATCCACCGCGCTTAAGCGGGCGGGCTACCACACGGCCATAATTGGTAAATGGCACCTCGGTCTGGAATCGCCCAATACGCCTAACGAGCGTGGCTTCGACTTCTTCCACGGCTGGCTGGGCGACATGATGGACGACTATGTGGCCAAGCGTCGCCACGACATCAACTATATGCGCCGCGACCAACAAATCATTGACCCAGCGGGCCACGCCACCGATTTGTTCACCCAGTGGTCAGCGGACTACATAAATGAAAGAAGCAAATCGAAACAGCCGTTCTTCCTCTACCTGGCCTACAATGCCCCGCATTTTCCAGTACAGCCTCCCGCCGATTGGCTCAAAAAAGTGCAGGAGCGCGAGCCGAACCTTCCGTCTAAACGAGCTCAACTCGTGGCCTTCATCGAGCACCTGGACGATGGCATTGGCAAAGTAATCCAGGCGTTGAAGGAGAGCGGCCAGTACGACAACACACTCATCATTTTCACCAGCGACAACGGCGGCCACCTGCCCAGCCTGGCCAACAACGGCCCCACCCGCGATGGCAAGCAAAGTATGTACGAAGGTGGCCTGCGCGTTCCGACGGCCATCAGTTGGCCGGGAAAAATTAAGGCTGGAACGGTATCCGACCAAATTAACCTGTCGATGGATTTGTTTCCCACATTGCTGGAGGTGGCAGGAGTGCAGGCTGCTCATAGCATCGAGGGCCGTAGTTTTTTAAGTACTTTGTTGGGAAAAACCCCTGCCGCCGAGCCGAATCGACCGCTATACTTCACCCGACGAGAAGGAGGCCGCGAATACGTCGGACAGTGCAGCTACGCCCTACGGCTGGGTGACTGGAAGTTGGTGAAAAATCAGCCCTTTCAGCCTTTGGAGTTATTTAATTTGAAAAGCGACCCACTGGAAACGAAGGACTTGGCTGCCAAGGAAACGAAAGTTTTCAATCAACTATCCGCCGAATTGATGCTGCACATTCAGCGTGGGGGTAGGGTGCCGTGGCAGAAGCCAGAGTAGGGTTCTGAAATATTTTTAAGTCCCGATTTCCAAAAATTAGATGGTACAAAAGAAACAATCAATCACCAACGACTGTTGGCCGCTGCCATTGAACCTGTGGATGGTAGTTTTTTTTCTAACGTCCTCAGCTTGGGCGCAAACTCCTTCAACCTCATTCATCTGGTGGAATCCGGCGGAGGCCGCCTTTCCGGTCTTGGAAGGAAAAGCCTGGCCGAATGAAACGAAAGAATTTTATGACCGCTTTCCCGCGCGGGCAGAAAATAAAATACGAAAATCGGTCTGGAATCTCTCCCAGGAATCGGCTGGAATGATGCTGCGCTTCCGGGCCAATTCCGACCAAATTAAGGTTCGCTACGTCGTCGGGGGTACCCAAGCTATGCAGCACATGCCCGCCACGGGCGTCAGCGGACTTGACCTTTACGCCATTTCCAGCGATGGTGATTGGCGTTGGTGCGCCACTAAACCGGTTTTTGGCGATACCATCGAGTATTTCTACAAAAACATTCAGCCCAACGACAATTATCACAAGTTAGGCCGCGAATACCGCCTGTACCTGCCGCTGTACAACTCAGTCGAGTGGCTGGAAATCGGCGTTCCCGACAGCACCGTATTCACACCGCTTCCCGTCCGGCCCGATTTACCCATAGTAGTCTATGGCACCTCGATTGCGCAAGGTGCCTGTGCCTCTCGTCCCGGCCTGGCCTGGCCGACAATTTTATCGCGCAAAATGGATCGGCCGGTGATTAATCTGGGGTTTTCGGGCAACGGAAGGCTGGAACTCGAAGTGCTTGATTTAGTGGAAGAAATCGAAGCCAAGGTTTTTGTCCTCGACTGCCTTCCCAACTTGGTGAACCAGCAGGATTACCCACTTGATACCGTCGAGTCTCGTATTTTACAATCGGTCAGAACGTTACGAAAAAAGCACCCAACCACGCCAATTCTTTTGACCGAACACGCGGGCTATACCGACGCGGCCATTAACCCGACAAGCCGAAAGCGATTTTCTGAACCCAATGAAGTGATGCGTCGTGCATTAGCTCAACTCCAAAGTGAAGGCATCGATGGAATCTATTTGGTTCCCAAGGAAGACTTCAACCAAGACATAGAAACGATGGTGGACGGCACCCATCCCAACGACTTGGGCATGATGCGCTACGCCGAGGGCTACGAAAAACACCTGCGCCAAATTTTGCGCGAGCCGCAGGGCGAGGTAAGCACTACCCGTCCTACTATTCAAATGCGTGAACCCGGTAACTACGATTGGGACGCCCGCCACCGCGAAATTTTGCGGATGAATAAAGAAACTACCGGGCCGCGTTTGGTACCTGATGTGCTGATGATCGGCAATTCTATCACGCACTTTTGGGGCGGCTTGCCCAAAGGACCCATCGCTCGAGGTGCTGATTCTTGGGAAAAGGCATTCGGCTCAAAAACTGCCCGTAACCTTGGCTACGGCTGGGATCGCATCGAGAACGTTCTTTGGCGCGTGTATCACGGCGAGTTGGATGGCTACGCGGCCAAGCAGATTTATGTCATGATCGGCACCAACAACTTCCACCTCAATACCGATAAGGAAATCCTGACGGGCTGGCGGCTGCTCATCGAAGCCATCAAACTACGCCAGCCCACCGCCACGCTGACGATGGTAGGCGTGTACCCGCGCCGCAAGGAAGAAAAGCGCGTACGGGAACTAAACCTGCAACTCGCTGACCTGACGAAGGAAATGGGCGTTAGGTATTTGGACGCGGGTAAGGCACTTTTGAAGGCCGATGGTTTGATCGATGAAAGCATGTTTACGGATGGTTTGCATCCGAATACAGAAGGCTACCGGCGATTGAGTGCGGCGTATGTTGGGAAGTAATTTGGTCTAAATTTTTTAGGGATGAATATCATAAGGTACTTTTTTATTATTTTCTTGCTGGCGGCACTTTCTTGCACCGAGAAGAGTGAAAAAA
>JBBSKK010000093.1:0-8608 GCA_038256395.1 Cytophagales bacterium
ATTCCCTGCATCGAGCGCAATACGATGGGAGCCATCAAGGCCATCACCGCCTCGCAACTCGCCCTGCGCAGCGAACCCGAAAACGCCAAAGTCTCCCTCGACGATGTGGTGTCTACGATGTGGGAAACGGCTCTGAACATGAATAATCGGTTTAAGGAAACTTCGGAAGGAGGTTTGGCACTGCGGATTCCGATTAGTTTGAGCGAGTGCTGAGGAAGGGATGCCTGTTATTTCTTGTACGTACAAAGCGAATTATCCGCCTTCATGTAATACGACTTGAAATTAGTGGCTTTCGGATCCATGCAGCCTTTCAAGTCCAGTAGTTCCACTTTACGGAACTCCACCGGATGACTTTCGCTTTGCAGCGAGATGGAGCCTTCGCTGAGCAGTTTCCCATCAGGCTTCTGCGCCGGGTCAAAGCTACCGACATTGCCGCCGCCAATCTGCGGTTTGGTGTATTCCAAAACCTGCTCGTCGTTCACGAAGTGCCGGATCAAAGAATCGCCCAATACCAACACCTCGGCCCGCACCCACTGGTCGCCATTGTAGGTTTTGGAGGTGGAGTTGATGCAGTGCCTCGTGTCGAGTTTGCCATTATACACCACGTTGGTACCAGGCGTGCAGAGGTTGCAGGTGGATCGCTCGCCCTTGTCCAGGCCGCCCAGCAGTTGCACCTCGATCGAAATTGGGAAATCCTGATCCTTGCCCATCGAGGCGGCCGACTGGCCGTGGACCATGATGCCGCTGTTGCGCTTGGCCCAGCCCTCGCCGCCGGGCGGTTGCTCGCCCACGAAGCGGTACTCCACCGCCACGCGGTAGTAGGAGTAATTCGTTTTGTAAAACAGGTGGCCGTAGCGCTGCTTGAAGTTGTCGTAGGCGTCGTAGCGCGTCACGATCTTGCCGTCTTCGATGCGGAAGGTATTGCCGAAGTTGTCGTTGAGGTCGTAGCCCCGGATTTTGAGATCCCAGCCCGTCAGGTCTTTGCCGTTGAATAGTTGCTGCCAATCTTTTTGGTTGGCGTCATTGGTCTTGGTTTTCTTGGGGGTTTGGGAAGTGGTGCAGGCGCAGAGCATCAGCAGGAAAGCAAGGGGTAGTATTTTCATGAAGAATAATTGATTGGAAGTTTGAACCGGAACGAGGGGTAAAGAAAGCACTTTTTGGCTTGGCGCGGCTATTTTTCTAGGCGAAAGCCAAAGGAAATTGCTTACGACATTCTTCGGTCAATTTTTTATATCCCAATGCGCTCGCTGTGAATCCTATCCAACTTGCCCAACATAGCAGAGGGACAAGTACCGAATAAACTTCGGGAGGGTAATAATCAATGAAGCCCTTGCTGACAAAATAGATAGGATGGAAATGGATTAGATTCCAACAATACAGCGCTCCGCTGTACTGGAGCGGAGTGAGTTTGTATTTCTTGCTTGGGCTAGTTTTGAAAAAATAAACGACAATCCCGATTACCGCCAAACAGGAAAGAACTGCGTTAGTATGAACAAAAGTGACAGGGTTGAGAGAGTCAAAGCCAACAAACACGATCATCCCGCCAATGAGTGAGCCGATTAGCATGGGAAGCCGAAAAAGATGCTTTACGGATTCCCACCAAAGAACCCTGCTTTGTTTGTTGACCGCTTTTTGCTTCTCCTCCACCAAATCGCTGAACCCGAAAATCCCAAAGCCCCGGTAAACTTGTTGCAAAGCCGCGTCGAATGTGACGCCCGGTGCTTCCGCCATGCGCTGCTCGACTTCGCTGGCGAGGTGATCCACGAGTTCGATTTGCACGTCGTAGAAATCCACGTACTTGCTTTTTACGAATTTAAAAAGAGTGCCAATCTGTTCGTCGGTGAGAGGGGTTGGGGTGGGCATGGCTGGTTTCGGCTTGGGTTTATGGATTGTTGGCGTTGTGCCACTGGCTGACGCACGCTGGGCGAACACATAGGTTCGCAGGTGCGCCTGTCCGACCCACTTGTGGGGACAGCAATATCCGCATGTGTTCGATGAAGGTTTCCAGTTCGGCCAGGCGGTCGACGGCTTCGGTTTGGCCTTGGGGCGTGATGGCGTAGTACTTGCGGAGGCGGTTGCCAGCGGGAACGACCTCTACGGTGAGCAATCCTTCGGCTTCCAGTTTGTGCAGGGCCGGGTAAAGCGCACCTTCGTTGATGGTGACTTCATCGGAGGTCATTTCTTTCACTTTCTGGGTCATTTCGTAGCCGTACATCCGGCCATTTTCTTCCAGAAGTCTCAGGATGACAGTTGTCAGGCTGCCTTTGTAGAGTTGGGAGTTGTTCATGGCGTAAATATATACCTCAGTTTCTAAGGTATCAAACTTTGCGGCAAAAATCAAAGCTTATGTTTCTAAACCAGCATATTCAAAAGCCATTCCCGCGAATTTTCCTAATTTTGCCAATTATTTACCAAGAAAAGTAGTAGTTGAAAAAAATATGGCACGAATGGCCCACTTTCAACTTTTGACTTTCAACTTTCAACTAAAAAAGTGAGCGAACAAGAAATACTGCGCCGCAACAAGCGCGAAGAACTGATGAAAATGGGAATCGATCCCTACCCCGCTGCCGAGTACCTGGTGAATGCCACGGCGGCCGATATTCTGAAAAACTACGAAAACCACAAGCTGGACTATAAAAGCGTGTCGCTGGCCGGGCGGCTGATGAACTTCCGTATCATGGGCAGTGCATCATTTGCCGAGTTGCAGGATAGCACCGCCACGATTCAAGTCTATTTTCGCCGCGACGACATCTGTCCCGGCGAGGACAAGACACTTTATAATACGGTATTCAAAAAACTGCTCGACATCGGCGACATCATCGGCGTCAAGGGATTCGTATTTACGACGCAGACGGGCGAGATCTCGGTCCACGTGCAGCAATACACCATCCTGAACAAATCGCTGCATCCGCTGCCCGTCGTGAAGCGCGACGACGATGGCAATGTCTATGACGGCTTTACCGATCCTGAACTGCGCTACCGCCAGCGCTACGTGGATCTGATCGTGAACCCCCACGTGCGGGAGGTGTTCAAAAAACGGGCGCGGATGATTACGACCATGCGCGGGTACTTCGACAACAAAGGCTGGCTGGAAGTGGAGACGCCCGTGCTGCAGGCCATCCACGGCGGCGCAGCGGCGCGGCCCTTCGAGACGCACCACAACGCGCTGGACATGAAGCTGTACCTGCGCATCGCGACCGAACTGCACCTGAAAAGGCTGATCGTGGGCGGCTTCGAAGGTGTGTATGAGTTCGGCAAGCTGTTCCGCAACGAGGGCATGGACCGCACCCACAACCCTGAGTTCACGACTGTGGAGCTGTACGTAGCTTACAAAGACTACGAATGGATGATGCGGATGGTGGAGGAGTTGCTGGAAAAGGTTGCGGTGGCCGTCAATGGCCGCACCAAAACCACTTTCGGCGGCACCGAACTGGATTTTGCCGGGCCGTACCCGCGCCTGAGCATCACCGATGCCATCAAACAGCACACCGGGCTGGACGTGGAGACTATGGACGAGGACGCCATTCGGCAGCAATGCCGCGATTGGGGCATGGACGTAAACGAGACGATGGGCAAAGCGAAGCTGATCGACGAAGTTTTCGGCGAGAAAGTGGAGGAACACATCATCCAACCGACTTACATCATCGATCACCCCGTGGAGATGTCGCCGTTGACCAAAAAGCACCGTCACAAAAAAGGCGCGGTGGAGCGCTTCGAATTGTTTGTCAACGGCAAGGAAATCGCCAATGCCTACTCGGAGTTGAACGACCCCATCGACCAGAAAGAACGCTTCGAGGACCAACTTAAACTGAAAGAGCGCGGCGACGACGAGGCGATGGCGATGGATGATGACTTCCTCCGCGCCCTGGAATACGGCATGCCGCCCACAGCGGGCATCGGCATCGGCATCGACCGCCTGGCCATGCTACTGACCGACAACGCCAGCATTCAGGAGGTCATTTTCTTCCCGCAGATGCGCCCCGAGAAGAAGGCAGAGGTGTCGACCAACGCCGATTACGAAGCAGCGGGCATTCCAACGGTATGGATTCCGGCCCTGCAAAAAATGGGCTTCATGACCGTTACGGCCCTGAAAGCGGCCAACCCCAACAAGGTTTTCAACGACCTGGGCGGAATGCGCAAGAAATTAAAAGTAGATGCCCCAATGCCCAAAAAGGAAGAAGTCGAAGGCTGGATTTGTACTCCATTGGCATAGTTTTTTACCTTTTGGTCGGCAATCAACAAGCAAGCAATCCGGACTGACCATTCTGTCAAATATCATCCTTTCCCCGAAGCAAAATACAGCCCTAAAAAGCCCTGTTACTGATAATTACCGTAATCAATACCTTTTGACTTTCTTCAAATTGACGGAAGCATTATTAGGGGCGTTGGCGTCTGATGATTTTTTTTACCTGAACCTTTATAACCAAACTAAAAAAAATGGAAACTATCAATTGGAAATCAGCTATCTGGGCCGGTATTATTGCGGGTCTGATTTTTATGATGCTCGAAATGGTAATGGTGCCCATGTTTCTGGGTGGAAGCCCGTGGGGGCCTCCCCGCATGATTGCCGCTATCGGTATGGGTAAGGAAGTATTACCCCCCCCCGCAACGTTCGATATTGGCATACTGATGGTAGCCGTGATACTCCACCTGCTTCTCTCAGTTGTTTATGCCGTTATTATCGCCTTCATAGTCAAAGGAATGGAATTTAGTATGGCTCTGGCAGTAGGTGGAGTCATCGGCCTGGCAATTTATTTCTTGAACTTTTATTTGATGACCAGTATATTCCCTTGGTTTGAGAACGCACGGAATTGGGTATCAATCTTTTCCCACATCAGTTTTGGCGTTGCCGCTGCCTGGGTTTATAAAAGAATTTAGAGTTAGACGCCTCCCTTCCCTTGAAAGCCCCAGTGTCTCAATAGTTTTCGTTTGCCAAACTATATCGAGAGAAACTCCAAAGTACTGATGGCTAAGAATGGCGCGATTCTGCTTGCTACCCATGCATCCTTACTTCTTCGGATAAGATGTGGTCTTTCAGCGCGGGTTTTATAGCCCGATATTCAACCAAATCGACTTTTTTACGTAAAACATCCTCCAATTCGTGCTTTATACCCACAAACTCCGATAGCCCCATTTTGCTACCCAACTGAACGTGAATGTCAATGTCGCTTTGGTCGTCGTCATTGCCCGTAACTACCGAACCAAACATACCTGCTTTTGCAATTCGGTGGCGGCGAAGAATCGGGACAACCTGGGTTTTGATTTGCTCTATTTCCATTTTCTTGATGTTGGTTTCTGAATGAAAAGTATTCGTAGAAGCTGGTTTACACTTGCTTTTTGGGGTGAAGAAGTGCTACCAAGAAGGAAACTTTTGGGCTTCGAGCCGTTCAGCGGAGCCGACCGTTGCAGGGCCGGCCATCCGGCGGCCTTTTATTTTAAGTGCGGGGTGTCCCTTCGGGAGACCCCGCACTACCTTTAGATTTGCCATCTAGGACAAAACCAAGAAGCATTGCAGAACACGAGTGCTTGGGGAAAATTTATAGCGACAAAAATATCCTAAGTGGGAAGCAGGTGAACCCTAAACGCACAACTGAACACAAATTCAGCGCCCGATTCAGCCACCTGCCTCACTCAAATCAAAAGCCATTTAGCTATCGGCGGACACACAGGTCAGCCCCTACGAATTGGTAAAACCTATGCCAAAAAGTCAACTATTTGAAAATCAAAGAAGGTTTAAAATAAAACTGTCCGATTTCGGACACTGGGGTTCGGAATCGGACAGTTTTAGATTTGTGAGGAAAATCATAAACTTGTTTTTCCCTCTCCCAATTCTATAGCCTTCCCTTCCCAAACCCACTCGCCCCGCATCCCGGCCGGCAGAGTAATAGTCCCCGTCGGCTTTTCTTCAAAGCGCAAGTCAAGTTCGATCATGCCCTTGGGCGTTGGGTACTCGGCTTTGATAAACTTCAAATCGCCTGGCTGCGGGGCGATGCGGACGGTTTCAAAGCCCGGCGAAGCGGGCCGGATGCCCGCCACCAGGCTGTAATAAAAATGCACCGGGTGGGCCGTCCAGGGGTGGACTTCCGAGCGGGGCTGCTGCTCGATGCGCTTCTCGGGCGTGGCGGACATCCCGGCGGCGATTATGTCCTGCCAGGGTTTGAGTTCCCTGGTAAAATCACCTACGCCCGTTTTCTCCATCGCCTCGAAGAGGTAGAAGTAGTAAAACAGATTCGCCCGGCTGTCGAAGGCGGTGGCGTCGTCGAGGATTTTCTGTATCAATAAATTATTCTCTTGTTCGGAATGCGCCCCCGTCAGCACGGCCAGGATGCTGGCCCGCTGGTCGTAGAAAGTTTTGGCGGGATCGTCGGCGTAAATCCCGCGCTGGCTATCGTAGCAAAGCTTGCGAACGATTTCGGCGTACTTCTGCGATTGGCTGCAGTAGAAGGCCGCTTTTTCGCCTTGCCCGAGGTAATCCAGAATTTCGGCGGCTTTTTGCAGGGTGTAAGCGTAGTTCAGCGTCAGGATGGCCGAGTTACCGTCCTTGTTCGCCACCGAGTTGCCACCTTTCGGCACGTACCAGTCGATGAACATCGGGTAGGCCGATTTTCCCACCAAACCGTTTTCTTTAATGAGCGACTCGTAGTAGTCGAAAACCTCCTGGATTTCGCCCGTGTAGGTTTTGAGCAAATCTTTCTCACCGTTCAGCATCATCAGGTCGTGCAGCATATCGATCCAAATCAGCGAGTAGGTTGGGTGGACGAAGGTGGCTTTCAGCGGGTAGCAGCTCGTGACGTTGCCGTCGGGCAGGCGCGAGTTGTTAATTTGCTCCATCGCGCTGCGGAAGTAGGTCAGGTCGCCCGTGAGGGCGGTGTAGGCCATCAGGTGGGGCCGCAGGTCGCCGACGTACTGCATGGTTTCGTAGTAGATATCGCTCATCAGGTTGTCCTGGGCGCAGAGCCGCAGCGTGCGCCAGCAGATGTCCCAGACCTGCGCGTAAAGCGGGTCAGAAGTTTTGAAAGAAGCTACCAACGGCAGCGGACTGGCCGAATAAACGTTGTAGTAATCCTCGATTACGAGAGGTTCGTCGGCAGTCTGGATATCGAGTTCGATGAAGCGGAAGGCCCGGAACCAAATGGGTTGGAAGATGCGGTTCTGGCCACCGTCCAGCAGGTACAAATCGCTTATGCCCTTTATAACCTTGCCTTCCAGTTCGTTGCGGTTGCCTTTTTGGTTGTTGGCGCCGTAAAGGGCTTCGGAATACTTGATCTTGATGGTAGCATCTTTTCCGCCCGACACGCGCAACTTCGGGTAGCCGAGCGTCACTTCGCCCTGGTCGATCAGAATTTTGTGGTGGGCATTGGAAGGAAGCCTCAACGGCTTTCTACCAAACTGGAAATCTTTTCCGATGGCTCCCACATCGCTGCGAGCGACGCGGGTGAAGGGCTGCTTTTCGTCCACTTGCCGGACCGTGGTGCGAGGCTGCAACGTCCAGGCGTGGCTGGCCCCGGCGGTAAGGGGCTTCATGTAGAGGGCTTCCGGTTTTTTCCAGTCCCTATCGTCGTAGGCCATTTCCCGCCAGCCCCAGGGGTACTTGGCCGCCGCAATGGAGTCGGTGGGGTTGGCGGCGTAGAAGCCGCCGATGATTTCGGTGCCACCGCGCCAGACCACCTCCCTTTCAAATATCGCTTTGTTTTCCAACACCTTCCAGCCATTAGCATTACCGGAATTAACGACCCACTCCGGCGCTGATTGGCCTTGCAGCAGAAAAGCCGTGCGGAAGGAAACGATCCCAAAGGCACGGTCGGCCCCCCAGTTCATGACCTCGGCGGCAATCATGTTTTGGCCTT
Organism: Cytophagales bacterium; assembly: GCA_038256395.1. Taxonomy (GTDB): domain Bacteria; phylum Bacteroidota; class Bacteroidia; order Cytophagales; family Spirosomataceae; genus Persicitalea. Next base: position 7,848 of record JBBSKK010000093.1, read on the forward strand.
TTTTCAGGAAAGGCGCAAGGTCGAGGGTTTCGTAGCGCCAGTGCAGCACATCGCCCAACTGCGGGCCGTAGGCAACTTCCTGGCCGTTAACGTACAGGCGGTAACGGTTATCGCCGCTGACGTGGACGACAAATTTTTCGGGTACGGCGGCGAGATCGAACTTCTTCCGGAAATGAATCATCCTGTAGGCTGTAGGGTCGATGTCGGGATGCGTGATCCAGGATGAATTCCACTCGGCGGGATACTGCGGCAGCGGGTGGTCGGGGTATTGGGCCACGGCTTTTGGGGCAAAGTCCAACAGAAACAGGCAGAGCAACAGGTTTACGATTTTCAAAATGTCAAGTAAAAAAGGTGGGGGAAACGATTTTATGTCAAAGAGTTCTAATTTCGCTTTATTTATGAGAAAAGGTTTCCTGTCCTTTTTTGTACTGATTTGGCTCGCTATTCCTACCAGTCAGGCACAGCCAAGGCCCAACGTTCTCCTCATCATGGCCGACGACATGGGTTTCGGCGACATCCGCATGGCCGGAAACCCCAATATCCACACACCCAACCTCGATCAACTATCCAGAGAAAGCGTCAACTTTACCAATTTCTACGTCTCGCCCGTCTGCGCCCCAACGCGGGCGAGTTTGCTCACGGGGAAGCACGCCCAGCGAGTAGGCGTACTGAGCGTGACCAACGGCTACGAAACGCTTGACCCCGAAGCCACGACCCTGGCCGAGGTGATGTCAGCGGCGGGCTACCGCACGGGGCTATTC
>JBBSKK010000094.1:0-8593 GCA_038256395.1 Cytophagales bacterium
TTCATCACTCATCATTCATCACTAAAAAACTTGAACCTCAACCTAAAAGCCAAACAGCAAAATATTGGAACGCCGAACCGCTACGACGCCATCGTCATCGGCTCTGGCATCAGCGGTGGCTGGGCGGCCAAAGAACTCTGCGAGAAGGGATTGAAAACGCTGGTACTGGAACGGGGCCGCATGGTGAAGCACGTGACCGACTATCCCACGGCCATGCTAAATCCCTGGGATTTCCCGCATCACCTGCGCGATCCGCTGGCCCAGAAGGCCGAGAACCCGATCGTCAATCGCTGCTACGCCTTCGATGAAGCCACTGAACAGTTTTTTGTCAAAGACGGTGAGCACCCCTACGTGCAGGAAAAGCCCTTCGACTGGATTCGCGGCTACCAGGTAGGGGGTAAGTCGCTGACCTGGGCGCGGCAAACCCAGCGGTGGAGCGACTTCGAGTTCGACGGCCCGGCCCGCGACGGCTTTGCGGTAGATTGGCCAATCCGTTATAAAGACATCGCACCCTGGTACAGCCACGTCGAGAAATTCGTGGGCATCAGCGGCAACCACGACGGCATCGACAGCCTGCCCGATGGGGAATTCTTGCCCGCCTGGGAACTCAACTGCGTGGAGAAAAGTATGCGGGATAAAATTAAGGCCCGCTACACCGACCGCCAAGTCATCATCGGGCGATGCGCGCACCTGACCCAACCCAATGAAGTGCATCTGGCGCAGGGGCGCGGACAGTGCCAGGCGCGGCATCTCTGCTACCGGGGCTGCCCCTACGGCGGATATTTCAGTTCCAATTCGTCTACCCTACCCTGGGCCGAAAAAACCGGAAACCTGACGATTCGCCCCGATTCGGTAGTTGCTTCAATCATTTATGACGAAGGCGCGGGTAAAGCATCGGGCGTGAAAGTGATCGACGCGCACACCAAAGAGGAGACGGAGTACTTTGCCAAGATTATTTTCGTCAACGCGGCGGCCCTAAACTCCAACCTGATTTTGCTTAATTCCAAGTCGAATCGCTTCCCCAACGGCCTGGGCAACGACAACGACTTACTGGGCAAGTACGTGGCTTTTCATAATTACCGGGGCAATATTGTGGCGTCGATGGATGGGTTTGAAGACGGCTACTACTACGGACGCCGCCCTACTTCGGTGTTTATGCCGTCCTTCCGCAATCTACGCGAGTCGCAGAATCTGGGTTTTCAGCGGGGCTACATGGTGGCATTCAGCGCGGCCCGCAGCGGCTGGGAGCAGGGGTTGGGACAGCGGGGCTTTGGGGCAGAATTCAAGGATAACCTGAGTAACCCCGGCGGCTGGCGGGTATTCATGCAGATGCAGGGCGAAACCATCCCCAAAGAAACTAATCACGTGCGCCTGAGTACCGACCAAAAAGACGCCTGGGGCGTACCGCTGCTGGTCACTTCCGTCGAACACGACGACAACGATTACAAAATGCGGGACGACTTCCTGGCGCAGGGCTCGGAAATGCTGGAAACGGCGGGTTGTAAAAACATCAACGCTTACGATACCGGGCAGGCACCGGGCTTGGACATCCACGAAATGGGCGGTGTACGCATGGGTCGTGACCCGGAAACCTCAATGCTGAACGAGTGGAACCAACTGCACGCCGTGAAGAATGTTTTTGTCACCGACGGAGCTTGTATGACCTCGGTAGGCAATCAGAATCCATCTATCACTTTTATGGCCCTGACTGCCCGGGCGGTGGATCACGCTGTCAAGGAGTTGAAAAAAAGAGATTTATAAGTATTTTTGGCTTGGATCAATCTGAATAAAATGAAGAGAAATGGGTTTGGTGCTGATAGCAAGCGGTGTTTTGTCTTGATAATTCTTTGTGTAGCCTGTCTTTCAGGCTGTGAAATGTTGGGTATTGAAACCAACAAGTCCTACCTTGATAGCCCGATCAGAGGCTACAACGAAAAAATGGATGTGGAATTCGGGAAAGTCAAGGATTTGACGCTCGATCTGCATTTGCCCGTGGCCGTGGACAGTACCCCCGCCGAGGTGGTGATTCTGCTGCACGGAGGGGGATGGGTAAGTGGCGACAAGTCCTTCCTGAAACCCACAGTCGATATTCTTAAAGAACAGAGAAAGAATTTGGCCATCGTCAACATCAACTACCGGGTGAGCAGCGGCAAAAACAATCTGCTTTCCCTACAACTGGCCGACCTGGCTGACGCGGTGGATTTTCTGACTAAAAATGCCGAAAAATACAATATCAGGAAAGATCATTTTCGCCTGACGGGATTCAGCGCGGGCGGTCACATCGCCCTTACTTACGCTTACAAATCCACCGAATCGACCATCAGTGCGGTTGTAGCAGCGTCGGCACCCACCGAACTTTCACTCCGTGCATGGCTTGATAAGACTTTATGGTCGAAAGTAGAATTGCTGACGGGCAATGCCTACGGCGGGCCGATTGACATTTTCAAGAACGACAGTCCCTTCTATCTGGTCACCTCTCGCGCTCCGCGCACTATTTTGGTGTATGGTCAAGACGACGAATTAGTCTCCCCCCGGCAAGGCCAATTACTCGCCGACAAGCTACGTCTGTTGAAAGTACCCTACTCTTTTCACCTAGTGAAAGGTGAAACTCACGAGCTTTCGGCCAGGCGGGCGGCTGAATACATTATGGAGGCTTATCAGTAAGCTGGACAGGAATTATTGGTCTTCCTTTGGTACCTCAACATCCGTGTTCTCCTTACTGATCGTGACCACCTCGGACAGGTCGTCTTCCAGGGCCACCTCGTCCATTATAGGTTCGGGTACTTCGTCGAAAGCATGATCTAGCTTAGTGCTGTGGTTTTTAGTACCCGTCTCAAAGGTACTTTCGCCCGGACGAGCGTCCACCAGCCCCAGGTTCGAGTGGGTTTGCACCACCCGCTCCTCGTCGATTCGCTGGCTTTCTTCCTCATTTTGAACGTACTTTTTCTCTGGCCTTGCGCCTTTTTTATCTTGCATGATTCGTGTCCTTCTTGGATAATTGACTTTTAGAATAAATTTCTGCTCTGGCTGATACCTAGCTTTTATCAGCAGAAGTCTTTTGACTTTTCTCGTAGCTCTCTTTCAGATTTTCGGCTTCCTTCATCGGATCATCCGGGCGACGGTCCATGTCTTCATCCGCCAAATGCAGGGAGGCTTCTTCCTTTCCCTGGGCCGGGTTTGTGCTGTACCCTTCGTCGGGTTCTTTGTCTTCCAGCGGCTTTTCGGGTTCATACGGTTCTTCACTAGTCGCGGTGGGCAGGTAGCGATCGGGGTCGTAGGTCTTCGGTTTATTTTCTTTTTCCTCGTTTACAACATGGGCCAGGGAATTATCCTGCGTATCTTCTAATTTATCCTCGTTTTCCATAAAACATTTGTTGATGAATTTTTAGGGATTGTTGACAGGTAAAAAACTGTGCCTTTCCCGGAATTGTTTTCTCCGAAAATCAATCGATAAGGCAATCTTACTCGATCGACCACAAAAAAAGCAGGCCCGAAAGCCTGCTTTTCCTATTATAAAAATGAAAGCCGAAGTAAGAAAGTACCCTTCACTTCCAAGTAAGAGTTCCACATATTAACCGCGCGGGCGAACCCGTCTCAACTCTCAACTCTCCATTATCAACTCTCAACTATCTTTCAACGTCCGCTTCACCTCGCGCAGCTCGAAGCTCTCGATGATGTCGCCTTCTTCGATGTCGTTGAAATTCTTGATATTCAAGCCACATTCGTAGCCTGACCGCACTTCGGTCACATCGTCTTTGAAACGTTTCAGCGAGTCGATTTCGCCCGTGTGGATCACGATACCGTCGCGAATGATGCGAATCTTGTTGTTGCGCTTCACAAAACCGTCCGTTACATAACAGCCCGCAATGGTACCCACGCGGCTGATCTTGAATACTTCGCGGATTTCGATGTTGCCGGTCACTGTTTCCTCCACCGTCGGGGCCAACATGCCCGTCATAGCATCCTTGATTTCGTCGATGGCCTGGTAAATGACCGAATAATGGCGAATTTCGATCTGCTCCTGCTCGGCCATGCGCTTCGCACTCGGCGAAGGCCGCACCTGGAAGCCCACGATGATAGCGTCGGAAGCAATGGCCAGGTTGACATCCGACTCCGAAATCTGACCCACCGCTTTGTGGATGGTGTTGACCTGAATCTCGGAGGTGGAAAGTTGCAGCAGCGAGTCCGAAAGGGCTTCCACCGAACCATCCACGTCGCCTTTCACGATCAGATTGAGTTCTTTGAAAGAGCCGATGGCCTTGCGTCGTCCAATTTCTTCCAGCGTGATGTGCTTGCGGGAGCGGATGGTCTGCTCGCGCAGGATTTGCTCCCGCTTGTTGGCCAGGTCACGGGCGTCACGCTCCTGCTCCATGACATTGAACTTATCACCAGATTGCGGAGCGCCGTTCAGGCCCAGTACCTGCACCGGATCGGAAGGCCCGGCTTTTTTCAATTTCTTGCCAAGGTGGTCCGTCATGGCCTTCACACGTCCGTGGTGCGCACCAGCCAGGATAATATCGCCGACTTTCAGCGTGCCGGCCTGCACCAGAATCGTGGTAACGTAGCCGCGCCCTTTGTCGAGCGATGCTTCTACTACGGTACCAACCGCGCGGCGGCCGGGGTTAGCTTGAAGTTCGAGCAGTTCGGCTTCGAGCAGCACTTTTTCCAACAAATCGTCAATGCCTAAACCAGACTTCGACGAGATTTCCTGCGATTGGTACTTTCCGCCCCAGTCTTCCACCAGGTAATTCATCTGAGAAAGTTCCTCGCGGATTTTCTCGGTATTAGCACCGGCCTTATCGACTTTGCTGAACGCAAAAACGATGGGAACGCCCGCGACCTGCGCGTGGTTGATGGCCTCGCGCGTCTGGGGCATCACGCTGTCGTCCGCCGCAATCACGACGATGACCACGTCGGTAACCTTGGCACCCCGCGCCCGCATGGCCGTAAAGGCTTCGTGACCGGGTGTATCCAGGAAGGTAACCTGCTTCCCGGATTTAGTCTGGACGCTGTACGCCCCGATGTGCTGGGTAATACCGCCCGCTTCGCCGCTGGCGACGTTTTCGGAGCGGATGTAGTCGAGCAGCGAAGTTTTACCGTGGTCCACGTGACCCATGATAGTGACGATGGGCGCGCGTTCCTCCAGGTCGGCGGGATCATCGACGATATCCACCACCTCGTTTTGAATCTCTTCCTCGGCGGAGATAAACTCCACTTCGTAGCCGAACTCATCGGCGATAAAGGTAATTGCCTCCGCGTCGATGCGCTGGTTGATGGACACGAACATGCCCATGCTCAAACACACCGAAATAACCTCCTGCACACTAACATCCATGAGGGAAGCCAGCTCGTTGGCTGAGATGTACTCGGTCACGCGCAGAATTTTGGTTTCGTTCTGATCGAAGCCGCTGTCGTCCTGGTCGGCGCGGTCGCGGCGACGGTTACGAGCGGCGCGGCCGCGCTGCTGGGTGACGGTGCCGCTACCCATACGAGCCATCGTGGCCTTAATGTTGTCGGCCACTTCCTTGTCGGAAACCTCCTCGCGGCGTCCGCCCCGGCGGGTCGACTTGCCACGTGCAGCGGTACCCGCCGCACTAGGAGTGCTTTTTGCCGTCGTGGTGGTGCGGGGTACGGGTGTACTTGTGGCCGCCGCACCCGCTACGGGCGTGGCCTCGCTGCGGTTGTCGCGGATGCGCTTGCGCTTGCGACGGCGTTTCTTGTCGCCGGTTTCGCCCGTCGTACCGTCTTTTTTCTTAACTCTTTCGGAGGGAAGTTCAATTTTGCCGACTACTTTCAGGCCGCGCAATTGCTTCCCTTTGGCTTCAATGACATCGTCGCCCTCTTCGTCCGCCTCGGCGGGGGGGGCTTCCGTTTTGGGAGGCTTGGCTTCCGCCTTTTCTGCCATAGCAGGTTTGGACTTTGTCGCCGCAATTTTTTCCGCAGCGGCTTCCGGAGCTTTTTCAGCGTTGGGCGTACCGGCGGCCGGCGTACCGGCGGCCGGCGTACCGGCAGCGGGCGCTTCGACCGTAGGCGCTTCAGCAGCGGGCTTTGCCGCTGGTTCGGCGGGTTTCACCGCTTCGACGGGCTGCTCTTTGGGTGGCTCGGGCGTTGTTGCCGGTTTCTCCTCTTTGATTTCGGGAGCTTTGGCTACGGGTTCAGGCTGGGGGGCTACGGGCTGGGGAGCAATAGGTTCCTCCTTGGCCACCGGAGTGGGCTTGGCTTCCGGCTTGGGCACCGCCACAGGCCTGCGGCCGTCGAGGTCGATCTTTCCGACCACCTTAATACCTGGCAGTCTGGCTTCAATCGGGATATTTTTCTCCTCGATCGGCTTCTCGACGGGCTTCTCCTCTTTTTTCTCCGCAACGGGCGCGGGCGGGGTACGGAAATACAGCACCTCGTCCTCGTTGCTCTGCTTGACCTCCTTTTTTTCGGGTTCGGGTTCGGCGGCTGATTTCTGCCGCCCGCCCGAATTCATCAGCTTGTCCGCACCGTACTCCTTCGCTAAGGAATTGATTTGGGAAGCATCTAGCTTGGTATTCGGGTTGGACTCCACCTTAAAGCCTTCGGCAGACAGGTAGTCCACAATCGTAGAGGTGCCTACGTTCAGGATCCTTGCCACTTGGCTCAGGCGCATCATTTTTTCTTCTGCCATATTCAGCAATTAACAAAAAAATCTTTTATCGGTAATAAATGTATTCAATCAATGTCTGAACGGAGGCGGGCAGAAAAAACGACTGCCTAACTCTTACTCAAACTCCCCGCGCAGAATATCGAGAATCTCCTCGATGGTGTTTTCTTCCAGATCGGTGCGGCGGACCAGTTCCTCTTTGCTGAGGGCCAGGACGCTCCGGGCGGTATCGAGGCCGATCTTGCGGAATTCCTCGATCATCCAGTCTTCTATTTCGTCGTCGAATTCCGACAGGTCCACATCTTCTTCGGCGAGTTCTTCCACATCGCGGAAGACGTCGATCTCCATGCCGACGAGCTTGCCGGCCAGTTTGATATTCTGCCCGCCTTTGCCGATGGCCAGCGAAACCTGGTCGGGTTTCAAATAAACCGACACCCGCTTGGTCTCATGGTCGATGTGCATCGACGTGACTTTGGCCGGACTCAGCGAACGGCTGATGAGCAGTTCGAGGTTCTCGGTGTAGTTGATAACGTCGATGTTCTCGTTGTTCAGCTCGCGCACGATACTGTGGATGCGGGAGCCCTTCATGCCCACGCAAGCCCCTACGGGATCTATGCGGTCGTCGTACGATTCCACAGCCACTTTGGCGCGGTCGCCCGGCTCGCGCACGATACGGCGGACGGAGATCAGCCCGTCGTAGATTTCGGGAATTTCTATCTCAAACAACCGTTCCAGAAACATCGGCGAGGTGCGCGACAGGGTGACGCGCGGCGTGCCGTTGTTCATTTCCACTTTATGAATAATAGCCTTCACGCTTTCACCCTTGCGAAAACGGTCTTTGGGAATCTGCTCGTTGCGCGGCATCGTGAGTTCGTTGCCGTCGTTGTCCAGCACAATCAGTTCGTGGCGCAAGGTCTGATATACCTCGCCCGTAATCAACTCACCGACCTGATCCTTATATTTTTCGTACAGGAGTTCTTTCTCCAAATCCTTGATTTTCTGGATCAAAGTCTGCCGGGCGGTTTGCACGAGGCGGCGGCCAAACTCTTCCAGTTTGACCTCCTCGGCCACTTCTTCGCCCACCTCGAAGTCTTCCTCGATCTTCCGGGCTTCCGCAAGGGGGATTTTATCATAATCCCAGATGTCTTCCGAGTCGTCGTCCACGATTTCGCGGGTGCGCCACATTTCCAGATCCCCGTTTTCGGGGTTGATGATGACGTCGAAGTTGTCGTCCGTGCCGTATTTCTTTCGAATCATGGTGCGGAAAACTTCTTCCAAAATGCTGATCATCGTGGGACGATCGATGGATTTCGTGCTGGCAAAGTCAGCGAACGAATCTATTAAAATTGAGCTATCCATGTTTTTAATGGACAATTGATAGTTGATAGTTGATAGTTGATAATTGAAAACTTGATACCTACCAGATATTCAAAGTCTGCATCGAAATGACTTTTATTATTATTTAAATGAAACCTGAACCAGGGCTTTCGCTATATTTTCTAGGGCGATTTCGGGTTGCAGGTTTGGTTCTGGGTCGGTGGTTTTCTTTTTTTTCTTTGGCGTGGGTAGTTGCAGCACTATGCTTTCTTCTTTGGCCTCCACCAGCGTTCCGGTCATAATTTCGCCGCTGGTTAGCGTCACCTTCAAATCGCGGCCTACGTTTTTGCGGAATTGGCGCGGTAACCGCAGGGGCTGATCCAGGCCGGGTGACGAAACTTCGAGCGTGTAGGCGGTGTCCACCACCTCTTCGGCTTCCAGGGCATCACCCAATTGGCGGCTGATGTCGGCGCACTCCTGAATCATAATTCCCTCGTCGCTGTCCAGCAGGATCAGCACTTTCTGGCTGCCCCGCACGGGCTTGAACTGAATATCGACGATGAAGTACTTACCGTCTTCCAGCAGCGGTTCCAGAAATGATTCGATCTGCTCTTTGAAAGCCATTTTGCAACAAAAAAGGGGATTAAA
>JBBSKK010000095.1:0-8590 GCA_038256395.1 Cytophagales bacterium
AGCGTACTTCCCAAATGGCTGGCTCGGCTGGACTTTCTGGGCTTGTTCGAGAAGGATCCGTTTGGTAATCTTTTGATCGTTAGGCGGCTGGCGATTATGATCATTGGCTGGTCTACGTACTACCGCTACACGGCGGTCAACAAAATCCGCATCAAAGGCACCGAACACCTGCTCGATCTACCTGACCACGGGGTGCTTTTTCTCTCCAACCACCAGACTTACTTCGCGGACGTCATTGCCTTTTACCACATTTTTTGCGCCGTGAAGTGGGGTTATAAAGATACGATTTCGCCGCCCTTTTATCTTTTCTCGCCGCGCGTCCGCAACTACTACGTGGCGGCTTCCGAAACCATGCAGCAAGGCGGCATCCTGCCCCGGCTTTTCAGCATCGGCGGGGCCATTACGGTGGAGCGCTCGTGGCGGGCGCAGGGCGAAAACGTCAATCGTAACCTCGACAACAGTGCCCAGGACAAAATCGGCATGGGCCTCGACCACGGCTGGGTCGTGAGTTTTCCCCAGGGTACCACCAAGCCCTATGCGCCTGTTCGTAAGGGAACGGCCTACCTCATCAAGGAACACCAGCCCATCGTGATTCCCGTGGTCATCGACGGTTTCCGCCGCGCTTTCGACAAGAAGGGCCTGCGCTTTAAAAAGCGGAATACTAAACTCACCGTACAGTTCAAACCGCCCATGCACTTCTTGCCCGATGAGTCGGTCGAAAGCATGGTGGCGCGGGTGACGACAGCCATCGGGCAGGATCTGCCGACGGAGAAGATGACTTGGTTGGGGGAGGAGTGACGGGGTAGGTTAGCTTCTCGACAAAAGCTCCTGCATCAATCCATACAGCGGAATCGCCGTTACGTCGTGGGGTAACGTAAAGGTGTCAGCGCCGGAGTACACGACAAATTTTCGTTGTGGGTCAATGTCGGCGCAAGCCGTGTGAAATCCTTTTTTGAGGGCGAGGGACTGGCCGAGTTTTATTTCGACGGCCCATTTTTCCTGGGGATTCAGTTCGATGACCAAGTCGATTTCTTCTCCGGTGGCCGTCCGGTAGTAAAAGGTATTTGCGCCCCGTGGCAGCACCGCCATGATGTTCTCGATGACAAAACCTTCCCAGCTCTTTCCCACGACGGGGTGTCCCAGCAAATCGTTGTAGCGGCCAATGTTCAGCAGAGCGTGAACGATGCCGCTGTCGCGTACATACACCCTAGGGGCTTTGATAAGCCGTTTTTTGACATTGGCCGTGTAGGGCAAAATCTTCCTGACCAGCATCAAATCCACTAAAAGATCGACGTAGCGGGCAATGGTTACGCTGGAAACGTCCATGTTGGCGGCCAGTTTGGAAGCGTTCAGGTTGGTACCCTGGGTGTGGGCCAGCATGGTCCAAAAGCGCTGCAAGGTCGTGGCGGGTATCCTGGGGCCAAGTTGGGGAATGTCCCTTTCCAGGTAGGTCTTGATGAAGTCGTTGCGCCATTCCAGACTGTCCTCATCGCTGGTGCTTGCCAGGCTTTCCGGGAATCCGCCCCGCAGCCATAGTTTGTTCAGGTCGGATAAGTCTTCCTTGTCGGTCATGTATCCCCCGGCGTCGATTGGAAACAGTTCCAGGTACGAAATTCGCCCGGCCAGTGATTCGCCGGACTGCTGCAAAAGCTCGCCCGACGCCGAGCCGAGGAACAGGAAAAGCCCCGTCCGGTGGCCCGCTCGTCTTTCCGCGTCGATGATGTCGCGCAGTTGGGCAAAAATCTCGGGCATTCGCTGCACTTCATCCAGGATAATAAGCTTCTCCCGGTTTTCCTGGTAAAACACCGCAATGTCCTGCACCTTTTGCAAATCAAGGCGGTCTTCCAGGTCGATGTACACGGAGGGGCGACCTTCGGCCAGGGCGTGGGCCAGCGTAGTCTTTCCGACCTGACGCGGCCCCAGCAAGGCGACGCTGGCGGTTCGGTCCAGACCTCTTCGCACTTTGCTTTCCAGTCTTCTTTCGATCATTTCATGCAAATTTAACATGAAATATTAAATTTGCATGAAAATAGGAATTTTGTAAAATTAAAGGGCTGATTTATAGCATAGAACCTCTCGCCCCAGCCACCCTAGAACTGCTAAATACTCCGCCGTCACGATCCACAAATTCTCCTGAAAAGGCACTTGCCCGTAAGCCACGTAAGTCAGCGGGAGCGCCACCGACCATATAATCGGAAAACGAAACCGGGATAAGACGCTCAGCGCGATGAGCGGCACGACGTACCACGGGTGTACCGTAGTGGCGCACAGCAGGTAGGCCGTCAGCGCAAAAAGCCAGCGCTCGGGCAGGGAAAGTGCGAGTTTTTTTGACCAGGAAAAAAACAAGATAAGCGAGACAGAGACCAGGGCCAGCAAAGGCCCGATGGTCGCGATGGGATTGTAGCCTTGGAGGTAGGTGCCGATTCCCCGCAGCAGGTAGTACAGGCTGGCGTTGAACTCGAAGCGCCGGAAGTACAGGTCGAGGCTCGTGGAGATGTTTTCAAAGATGGTTGGGTTGAAAAAAAAGAGAAAGGGTAGCAGGAAAACGACGCCCGCTGTCAAAGCATATTTCAAACTTTTTTTCCAATCACTTTTATCCAAAAAAGCCGGAATAAAGATAAGCGGCAGCAGCTTTACGCCCGCCGCCAGCGCAAGAAATGACGCCGAGGAAATTTGTTTTTGTTTCAAGTAAAAATACAAACCTGCTAATAGAAAGCAGATCGTCAGCCCTTCGTAGTGGAGGTTGCCCACTAATTCCACGATCACCAGCGGATTGAGCGCATAAAGCAACACGCCCCGACGCGTAGCTACTTCGTCTTTTCCCAACAATTTCAATAATTGGTACAAAAACCAAAGCGTCGCGGCTTCGCCCAAGAAAATGGGTAATCGAAGCCAAAATGCCGCTGCCAGTTCCCAGGAACCGCCCAAAGTAGCCGCCACCGTAAACCAGCCTTGCAGCAGCGGCGGATACACGGTGTAGTAGTCGGGCGAGTTGAGTTTTTGGAAAAGAGCTGGCGTCAGTCCGGCCTGTGTGGCGATTTCGCCGGATAAAATTTCCCTGGGCAGATAGAGAAATGGGTTGTAGCCGTGCGCCAGCAACCGTCCGTCCCAAATGAAGCGGTAAACGTCGTCGGAGAGCGTGGGCAGATGGGCCATTCCCAAAAGGCGGAAAAGAATCGCCGCGCCGATTAGCAATTTGAAAGGCGCATCGGCCTGGGGGCGAAGAGCGACTCCGTACAGCAGGAACAGCGCAGCCCATAAGCCCAGTAAAGCAGCGGTGTTAGTGCGGGCGGTTTGGAATAAAAAAAAGTACCCCGCCGCTGCGAGTCCAATGCCGCCGCCCCAAAGCAGCCGCCTCATGGCTTGGCCATTGAATGCCGCACCGACCAGTAGGCGATGAATCCGAAGCCCAGCACCAGCACGGTATGGAAAGCCAGCGCACTATAATTGTGCGTGACTAGTCCCAAAATAATTCCTCCAATAAAATAAAAGACTAAACCCCATTCTACCCAGGTGAGCGGCGGAATTTTGCGGGCCAAATAAGCATTGGTCTGCCAGCGGTCGCCGCGCTGGTTGACGTTGAACTTGGGCGTCCGCACGAAGGGTGTTTTTCGCCCCAGGTACCCTTCGATGACCGCCACGGCATTGTGCAGCGACAGCCCGAGCATGATCGTCAGGAAGGTTGGGAAGGCAACGACAAATTCGCCAAAGGTACCGCCACGCCGCCGGAAGGCCGTCCAGTAGAATACGCCCATGATAATGAGGCTCAATTGAAAAAACGTCAGCCAACCCCAGCCCAAATGCAGCGCCAGCATCGGCACACTCAGCAGGGCGGTGAGCAGGGTAGCGACGAAAATGGAGCTGTTGAGCAAGTGGAAAGAGGCGTACCACTTGGTGGCGAAGGAAAGCTCGGGCGACCGCCAGACGTTGCCCAGGTTTTTGCGGGCGCATTCGGCGGCCCCTTTGGTCCAGCGGTACTGCTGCGACTTCACGGCGGGCACCGTCACGGGCAGTTCGGCGGGCGAAACCAGTCCTTCGAGATAGACAAACCGCCAGCCGCGCTGCTGGGCGCGGTAGCTGAGGTCGAGGTCTTCGGTGAGCGTGTCCGCCGACCAGCCGCCCGCGTCGGTGATGGTACTTTTGCGCCACACGCCCGCTGTGCCGTTGAAATTGATAAAATGCCCGCCCGCTGAGCGGCCCACCTGCTCGACGGTAAAGTGCGCGTCCAGTCCGAAAGCCTGCATCCGGGTAATGAGTGAATAATCCTCGTTCAAATGTCCCCAGCGCGATTGCACCACGCCCACTTCGGGGTCGGAAAAATAAGGAAGGGATTTTTTCAAGTACTCCGGTTTCGGCACAAAATCGGCGTCGAAAATGGCGATGAACTCGCCCCTCGCCAGCGTCAGCCCGTGGGCCAATGCTCCGGCTTTAAAGCCCGCCCGGTCGTCGCGGCGAATATGCTGGATGTCAAAGCCCTGCGCCGAATACTCCGCTACTTTTCGGGCGATAATCTCCACGGTATCGTCAGTAGAATCATCCAAAAGCTGGATTTCCAGCAATTCCCGAGGATAGTCAAAAGCCACCACTGCCGCCATCAACCGCTCGATCACGTACCGCTCATTATACACCGGCAACTGCACCGTCACAATAGGCCAAGCGTCAGCCTCAGGCGGACGGTCAAGTAGAGCATTCATCTCTTTTTCTCCCTTCCTCCTTTCCTCCCTCCTCCTTTCCTCCTTAAAATAAGCCACCACCAATCCCACCTGCGACAAACTGTACGCAAAAATGAACAGGATGGCAAGGAGAAAGGGAATGAGAACCAGGTATTGAAGAAAAGTCAAGGAAAAGTAATGGTTTGGAGATCAGGTCGGCTTCAAAATTACTCAAAAAACGAGCCGAAGCATGATTTGTTAAAAGCTACGCATGAAGAAGCATTTCAGTTGCTCAATTTGCCGACCACCCTACCGATATTTAAAGATCCAACTCAAAATCTTATACCCCGCCAGCACCGTCCCCTTCACCGTGCCCGACACCTTAGAATGGCCGATGCGTTTGCGGTAGGTAACGGGAACTTCGCCCACGGCCAGGCCCATTTTGGCGGCTTTGAGTTGCATTTCCACGGTCCAGCCGTAGGTGGTGTCCTGCATATTCATGGCGAGGAGTTTGTCGAAACGGATGGCGCGGAAAGGGCCGAGGTCGGTGTAGGTGACGCCGTAAAAGCGATCGATGAGATTCGTCGCCAGCCAATTGCCGAACACCTGCTGCGGCGTCATGGCCCCCGGCTCGCGCTCGCCCAAAGCCCGCGAGCCAATGACCATATCGAGGTTATTTTCCAGTAAATAATCCACAATTTTAGTCAATTCTTCGGGATAGTCCGAGTAGTCGGCATCCACAAAAACCAGGATTTCCGGCGGATTGGGCTTGTTTTTCAGGTACTCGATGCCTTTCAGGCAAGCGTAGCCGTAGCCCTGGCGCGGCTCGTCCAGCACGGTGGCCCCGGCAGCCTGGGCGTTGCGCCGCGTGTCGTCGCGCGAGTTGTTGTTGACCACCACCACCTCCCGTACCGATGCGGGCAGGTCGCGCACGACGTTGCCCACCGAATTTTCTTCGTTAAATGCAGGAATGACGACGTCGATTATGGTCATCGGCTGTCGGCTGTCGGCTATCGGCTTTTCTAGATTAGTCAAGTAGGGAACATGATGTTGCTATCTTTACAATAGAAGCAAAAGTAGGAAAGGATCACGGGATTTCTATAACTGCATCATTAGACCCAAATTCCTTTTCTTTCTTAAAGATTTTAGATTCACGCAAAAGCGAAAAAGCGGAAAGCCCTCAGCCGACAGCCAAAAATCATGAAAATCTCCTTCATCGGGGCCGGCAACGTGGCCTGGCACTTGTCGCAGGCCTTCGAAGCCGCCGGGCATATCGTCTGCGAAGTGTATAGCCGCGACCCGCAGCATGCCCGCCAATTGACGGCCCTGCTCTACGACACGGACATTCAGCCCGACCTGAATTTTTCGGAAAGCGTGGCCGACCTGATCCTGATCGCCGCCTCCGACGACGCCCTGGAAAGCATCATGGAGCGTGTCGTGCTACCCGAAGGCGTGATTTTGGCCAATACCTCCGGTAGTTGTTCGCTGGCTGACTTGCAGCATCTGGTCGATATTCATAGCGACGTTGCCGTGCGGCCCGCTGTCCTCTATCCGTTGCAGACTTTCACCAAAGAGATTGCCCTGGATTACGCCGAAATTCCGTTCTGTATCGAAGCCACCGACGAGGACGCGGAGGCGGAACTGGTCAAACTGGCGCAGACGATTAGCCAGAGTGTGCAACTCGGCGACTCCGAAGAGCGGCGTAACCTGCACATCGCGGCGGTTTTTGCCTGTAATTTTGCCAATCACCTCTTTTCCATCGCCCACGATTTGCTGGCCCACGAGCAGTTGTCCTTTGATTTGCTGAAACCCATCATCCGCGAAACTACCCACAAAGCCCTGCAAGCCACCGACCCTGCCACCGTGCAAACCGGCCCCGCCCGCCGTGCCGACTGGGCCACAACGGCCCGGCATCTGGAATATTTGCAGGAACTTAACCCCGAGTGGGCGTCGATTTATCGGCTGTTGACGGAGGATATTCGGGAGCGGCATTTTGGGGAAGAGTGAGGGAGTTTATGAGTCTATGAGTTTTTTTTACTCGCAACTTTCTCGGGGAGGCTCTTGGTTGACGGGCTCATTGGCTGCGTAGCAATTTCCAATAGCCGGGTTATTTCTGCCATGCCTCGCACCAAGCTGTAAATATTTGTTCCGGTTGTAAGCTTATGCCGGACAAACGGCTTGCCTTCGCGCGTCAACTCCTGGTACCATGCACCATTGATTTTGTCAGGAAAATGCACCCAAACGTACTCATGCGTTTTTTCAAAAGCTTCCAGGAAAACAGGCCGGGCGGAGAGCAAATGTGCTTTCAATAAACATTGCAGGGCTTCCAGATGTACCCAGGCCAGTTTGTGGCACCAACGCGGTTCCAAGGGTGGTTGGCTTTTTATGTCCATTTGTTGAAAAAAACCTCCGCCCAATTCATCCCAGGCGGCTCGGATGGTCAACTCCGTCAGGTCGAGCATTTGGTTGAGGAGCTTGCGGTTGCGGGTTCGGTCGGCGATGTCCATCATAAAATTGGCCACCTTGAATACCCGCCCCGGTACCAGCGTCCGGCCCTCGGGGCTATCCCAGAAGTGCCCTTCGGGCGTGACGTTTTCCAGCAGGATGTCGGTGCGTTTGTCGTAGAAATCGCTGGTCATTTCCTCCACGTAATTGTCCAGCGCTTTCTGATGCCATTTCTTATCGACGTAGGATTCCGATTCCAGCAGTGCGTGACCGATCAGGGCGAATTCTTCAAGGCTTTTGAAGGCTCTGCCAGCAATGTTCTCTTTTTGTTTTTTCAAAAAAGAATCCCGCTTCCGCAGCAGTTTAGTGAGGGTTTTCTGTGCGGTATCGGCGTAGGAATCTTCGCCCGTCGCCTGAGCGAGTTGCCCCAACGCCAGCGCCGCGTACAGAGCCGGAAAATGATCGATTGCTTTTTCCAGCGGCGTTCCCCGGCGGTCGACCGCTTGGTACCAATTGCCCTTGACGTCCCGGCCTTTTTTTAACATAAAATCCGCCGTTTGCTGCGCGAGTTTTAGCCACTCAGAATTCGGACTTAACTGGTTATGGACAAAGGCAAAAGCCCAAACCGCCTGCGCTTGCAACGCAACGGGCTTGTCGGTAGAAATGCACTCGCCCTTTTCGTCCAAAGCCTCGAAAACACCGCCATACTCCGCATCGAACGCGTGCTGCTCCCAGAAAGGCAGCAGGTTGTGCGTCAGTTCGTGGCGGTATGGTTCGGCGAGTTTTTGGAGGTTCATGCCAAGAAGTGTTGGTATCGGATAAAGCTTTTGAAAGTAGTAGAAAACCAAAAATAACGCTAATTTCGGGCTGTACCCAAAAAACACTCCCCATGAACCCACCGCTTACCGACCGCCTGTTGCGCATCAAAACCTTTATTTTCGACATTGACGGCGTCCTGACCGATGGCCACGTACTGGCCCTCGAAAGCGGCGAGCAGCCGCGCTCGTTCCACGTCCGCGACGGCTACGGCATCAACCGCGCCCTGCTCATGGGCTACCGCGTAGCCATCATCTCGGCCCAAAACCAGGTCGGCGTCCGCAAGCGGCTGGAATACCTGGGCGTCAAGGACATTTTTATTGGCTCGTCGCCCGACGGTAAGCTGGCGATTTACGAAAAGTACCTGGCCGACTTCGACCTAAACGAAGAAGAAATTGTGTTCATGGGCGACGACATCCCCGACCTCGAAGTGATGCAGCGCCCCGCCGTACTGGGCGCCTGTCCCGCCAACGCCGTGGACGAAATCCTGGCCACTGCCGACTACGTCTCACCCATCGACGGCGGCTTCGGTGCCGCCCGCGATCTGATCGAGCAGGTAATGAAGGCGCAGGGGACGTGGATGGCGTGGATTTGAGCTTTCGGCTATGGGCTTTCGGCAGTGGGCTTCTATTGCTCAGAAAACTTTTACAATTTTAATTTTTGAAATAAAAAAAGGC
>JBBSKK010000096.1:0-8584 GCA_038256395.1 Cytophagales bacterium
CGTGGTATCGCCGATGGTCTTGCGGTTTTTCCAGAGCTCTACAAACAAATCGTGGATGCAGTCTTTGATGAGGGGTTTGTCGGCGGTAAACTGAGAGCAGTACTGATAGAGAATGTGGACGTAGGATTGATAAAGACAGGCGTAGGCGTCTTCGTCGCCTTTTCTAAACTGGTTCCAATAACGCAGTTCTTCTTCTTGTTTGTACCGTACGTAGGCCATAATCGGGGGTTAAGGATGGTTAGAGGTTAAATTCAAATAGGAATAAGGGTCTTTTTTACACTTGTAAATATATTTATAAAAAAACATTAAAAAAAAATATCCAGGGTAGAATATTATTTTCCAATACTTTAAATTTTCTTTAAATCCGGGAATAGTCCAAAATTAGAGACGAAGAAACTTAGACCTGACCCGTAAGCGAAACGAAAGAAAATTTATCGCCGTCAAAAAGCCCTTGGTCGCTGAGTTTGAGCGAAGGGATGACCAGCAAAGCCATGAACGACAAACTCATGAAAGGCGAAGTGAGCGTACTTTTCAATTCCTGCTTTACAAACTGGTCGAGACGGGTATAAGCGTCAGCTACTTCGTAACCGTCCTTGTCGGTCATTAAGCCCGCAATGGGTAGTGGCAGGATGTGTTCGTGACCATTTTCCACGGCGGAAATGCCTCCTTTGGCTTCAATGACCGCATTCATGGCGCGGCACAGGCTATCGTCGTCGCAGCCGATGGCGATAATATTGTGCGAATCGTGACCGACAGAGGAGGCGATGGCTCCGCTTTTTAAGCCGAAATTACGGATGAAAGCCAGGGCGGGCGGGGCATCTTGGTAGCGGTTGACGACGGCTATTTTCAAAATATCCCGCTCCAAGTCGCTTTCGATGGCACCATTCTGCACCCGGACTTCTTCCTCGGTGTGGTTGGTAATAAGCTGACCGTCCAGCACCTCAATAATCCGCAGGGAAACGGTTTCGGCGGATGACGGACAGATAAAGTCCTCCGTTCTTTTGGTGGAGCAGTTGAAGTTATTGACGTGTTCGCTGCGCAGGTCGGGCAGCAGTGATTGCCCGTTTTCGGCTACTAATTTGCCGTCGAGACTGGTTTGCAGAACGTTGAAATCCGACAAATTATCGACTACAATATAGTCCGCCGGATCGCCATCGCGCAGTAATCCCACGGGAAGACGGTAATGTAGCACGGGGTTCAAACAGGCGGCTTGTAGGACATCGAAAATATTATGTCCCAAAGCCAATGACCTCTTAACTAATACGTTAATGTGGCCTTCCACCAAACTGTCGGGATGCTTATCGTCCGAACAGAACATGATTTTTTTCGGAAACTCAGCTAGAAGCGGAATCAACGCGTCGAAGTTTTTAGCGGCGCTGCCCTCCCGGATCAGGATATTCATGCCGTAGGCGATTTTTTCGCGGGCCTCATCGTAGGTGACGCACTCGTGGTCGGTGGTGATGCCCGCCTCGGCGTAGCGGCGGGCGTCGTTGCCCCGCAGGCCTGGCGCGTGGCCGTCGATTGGCTTGTTGAATGCCTTGGCCAGCGCAATTTTGGCCATCATGCCCGGGTCTTCGTTCAGCACGCCGGGGTAGTTCATCACCTCGGCCAGATAGCCGATCTCTTTCACACCCAGCAGTTTGCGTACATCCCTGGGGCCGATGGTCGCGCCCGCCGTTTCAAAAACTGTTGCCGGAACGCAGGACGGAGCACCAAAACAAAACTTGAAGGGAACGCGCTTGCCGTCTTCGATCATGTACTCTACGCCCTCAGTTCCCAGAACATTGCCGATTTCGTGCGGGTCCGACACGGTGGCCACCGTGCCATGCACCACGGCAAGCCGCGCAAACTGGCTGGGTGTGAGCATCGAACTTTCGATGTGAACGTGCGCATCCACGAAGCCGGGCAGAATATAGGGTAGGGTAGGGGTTTCCGGGCCGAGGTAAGAAATTCCGGCAATTCTGCCATTTTCGATGGCGAGGCGGGCTTCACGGATAGTGCGATCGAAGAGGTTGAGGACGTTGGCGTGCATTGGTGTTTCCGGATTACAGGATGGGCGTATGACCAAAGAAAAGCAGAATCTCAGAATAATTAAATGTTTGGTTTCTTAAAAAAAATTCGTGCATACGGTTAACATTGATGTATTTTCGCCTTTGTCTCTAGAAAGAACGACAACTACATGTTTCGATTAGATAATAAAGTGGCCCTAATTACGGGCGGAGCCAGCGGCATCGGACTTGCCATCTCCAAAGTTTTCGCCAGCCAGGGCGCCGAGGTGCATATTCTGGAAATAAACGAAAACCAGGCCAAAGCGGCGGTGGAGGAAATCAGGGCGGCGGGCGGAAAGGCCGAAGCTTACCCGCTGGATATTTCGAAGCAAGGCGAAGTGGTGAAAATGATCGACCATATTGCCGCCAAACATAAAATCGACATCCTGGTCAATAACGCGGGCATTGCGCACATCGGCAAAGCCCACACCACGACGGAAGAGGATTTCGACCGCATCGTGAATGTGAACATCAAAGGGGTATACAACTGCCTGTTTGCCACGATTCCCCATCTGCAAAAAAATGGCGGCGGTGTGGTTCTTAACATGGCGTCCATCGCGGCCACGGTGGGAATTCCCGAGCGGTTTGCCTACTCAGCCAGTAAAGGTGCGGTCTATACCATGACCATTTCGGTGGCCCGCGATTATTTGGCCGACAGCATCCGCTGCAACAGCATCTCGCCCGCGCGGGTACACACGCCGTTTGTGGATGGTTTTATTGCCAAAACTTATCCCGGCCAGGAAAAGGAGATGTTCGAGAAGCTTTCCAAAACCCAACCCATTGGGCGCATGGCGAAGCCGGAGGAAATCGGCGCCTTGGCGTTGTACCTTTGCTCCGACGAGGCGGCGTTCATCACAGGTTGCGACTACTTGATCGACGGGGGATTTGAGAAATTGAATAATTAAAAAAAACCACTACATGAAATTATTTCGCTTCGGCGCGCATGAGCAGGAAAAACCGGGAGTCATCTCTCTCGACGACACACGATTGGACGTCTCGGCCTTTGGCGAGAATTACGACGAGAAGTTTTTTGCCACCGAGGGCCCGGTCCGCCTGGCCGAATGGCTCAAACATAACAGCACCTTTTGTCCCGAAGTACCCGCCGAAACGCGGCTGGGAGCCTGCGTGGCGCGGCCTTCCAAGTTCATTTGCATCGGCCTCAACTACGCCAAACACGCCGCCGAGTCGGGAGCGCAGCCGCCCACTGAGCCCGTCGTTTTCTTCAAAGCCACCAGCGCGCTGTGCGGGCCGAACGACCAGGTGATTATCCCAAGAAATTCGGTCAAAACCGACTGGGAAGTGGAGTTGGCCGTGGTCATTGGCAAGCGGGCCAGCTACGTGGACGAAAACGTGGCCATGAACCATGTGGCGGGATATGCCCTGCACAACGACTACTCCGAGCGGGCCTTCCAACTGGAAATGGGCGGGCAGTGGGTGAAGGGGAAGAGCAACGACACCTTCGCGCCCCTCGGCCCCTACCTGGTCACCGCCGACGAAGTGCCGGAGCCGCACAACCTGCGCCTGTGGCTGTCGCTCAACGGCGAAATAGTACAGGACTCCAATACGTCCGATATGATTTTCTATATTCCCAAAATCATCAGCTACCTCAGCCAGTTCATGACGCTGCTGCCGGGCGATGTCATCTCCACCGGAACGCCCTCGGGCGTAGGACTGGGTATGAAACCTCCCAAGTACCTCCAGCCTAGTGATGTTGTTGAGCTGGGTATCGAGGGTCTGGGCACGCAAAAACAGGAAGCTATTGCCTGGAAAGCGTTGTAGGAAAGGATGGCAATGGGCTTGGGTGAAAGTGCAGCGGTACTTGGCACGTAAGTTGCGTAGGAAGGGTATGCGGCATGAGTTTGCTGGAACTTTTAACCCTGGATTCTTGAAAAAGAAACTTTTACGTATCCTTCTTTTCCTTTTTGTGGGCTGTTTGTCCGGCGCACAGCCCCGGCAGGCATGTGAGGTGAAGGTGCTGAGTTTCAATATGCGTCACGGCGAAGACAAGTGGGGCGATTCCAACCTGCGTGACGTTGTCAAGTTGATCAAAGAGCACACACCCGACATCGTGGCCCTGCAGGCCGTGGACAGTGTATTGGAAAACGGCAAGGTGAACTACCAACTCCGGCGATTAGCGGTGCAGGCGGGGATGCACTACCTCTACGCCGCTTCCGACAGTCTCAGCAATGGTAGTCACGGTGTGGGAATCCTTTCGCGCTGGCCCTTCGAGAACACCCAGAAAATGTTTTTGCCGCATTCGCCGGGGGCCGACCCGCGCGTGATGGTCTGCGGACTGGTCAGTCCGGTCAAGGGGTTGACATTTCGCATCTGTACGGTCAGGATGGAGTACGCCTCGGTGTTCGACCGGGCCTTGCAGTCCGCTTACGTGAATCGGATGCTCGAACCCAGCATTCAGCCCGTGCTGCTGGCGATGGATATGGGGGCTCGGCCCAACGAGCAGCCCTATTTTTCGTACCACGCCAACTGGCTGGATGCCGCCAAAGGTTCTTACTTGCCCACCTGGACGGAAGGTATTTCGGGCGATCGGCTAGATTATCTTATGGTGCTGAAAAACACCAGAGTACGCGTCATATCCTATAAAGTAATCCGGGATTATCCCACCACTTCGGATCATTTTCCCATTCTGGCTGCTTTTGAATTTTGGTGAAAGTCCGGCAAAAACCAGAACTATTCTTATCTTAGCCTGAAATCTGTATTCATCTAATTATTAATTAAAATGAAAAAGAAACTATGGCTCTTGTTCTTCTTCGGGCTGACGCTCTCGGTGACGATGGCGCAATCCAAGGAAGAAAAGGAAGTGCTGGACCGCGTAGAAATGTGGCGGAAGGCGGTGCTGGCCCAGGACGTAAAAATCCTGGATAAAGTCTTCGCCAACGAAATGACCTATGGCCACTCCAACGGCCACTTAGACACCAAGTCGTCTTTCATCAATACGATCAGGGATAAAAAGGAGGTTTATAAAGAGTTGAATCTGGATGATATGACCGTGAGTATAGTCGGCAACAACGCCCTGGTGCGGCACAAAATGACGGGTTCCGTCGATTTGGCTGACGGTACTGTGAGTAAACCCAATCTGGGTGTGCTACAGGTTTGGAATAAGACCAAAAATGGCTGGCAACTTCTGGGCCGACAAGCGTTTAAGTTATAGAGATCGAATCTGCACTCTGGACAAAAGATCATTCACGTGGTTTGATATTTATAGTTGGTAACTCACCAAACTATCTTTCGTCCATTGTCCACCGTCCATTGTCCATTGAATAAATCTTCAATTATCATCGCACTCGACGGCTATTCGAGTTGCGGAAAAAGCACCACGGCCAAGCTGGCGGCGAAGCAACTCGGCTACGCCTACATCGATACGGGAGCTATGTACCGGGCTGTCACGTTGTACTTCCTACAAAATCATGTAGCCGTTACTAATCCGCACGAGGTTAGTAAAGCGCTGGACAACATCCACATAACTTTTCGACGGCATCCTGAAACAAAAAGCAACGATACTTTTCTGAACGGCATGAATGTCGAAACTGAAATTCGTAAGATGTACGTTTCCGAACGGGTGAGCGAAGTGAGTGCTGTGGCGAAGGTGCGCCACGCGATGGTGGCGCAACAACAGAAGATGGGTAAAAGCAAGAGCATTGTCATGGATGGCCGCGATATCGGAACGGTTGTTTTTCCAGAAGCGGAACTAAAAATATTCATGACCGCCGACCCGCTGATGCGCGCCCAACGCCGCCAGGCCGAATTACTGGCCCGAGGCGAAATGGTGGATTTGCCCGAAATAATCGCCAATCTCCAGAAGCGTGACCACATCGACACCCACCGGGAAGAGAGCCCGCTCCGCCAGGCCGAGGACGCTCTGCTAATCGACAACACCCTCCTGACCGTGGACGAGCAAGTGGAGCTTGTAGTGCGGCTGGCCGACGAGCGCATCAGTCAGGCCGTGCGCCTCCGTGAAAAATGAAAGCCAGTGACTACGATTACCTGATCGTCGGGCAAGGCATCGCCGGCACCGCGCTGGCCTGGCATCTGATGGAGGCGAGGCAGCGCGTACTAATCGTTGGTGATTCTTCTCGTCCTTCCGCTTCGCGGGTCGCCGCCGGCATTTACAATCCGCTCACGGGCCGCAAACTGGTGAAGACCTGGCTGGCCGACGAACTCTTTCCCAATGCCATTCAGTTTTACACTCGCTTGGAAAAAATACTCGGCGTCAAACTCGTTTATCCCCAAAATATTTATCGACCCTATCGCTCGCCGGAGGAACGGGACAACTACTTAGCCTACGTTTCTACTGGTGAAGTATCAAGATATATAGTCGAAGAAGCTGGTAATCAAATAAATATAGTAGGACTCCACGCGCCTTTCGGTGGTTTGGAAATTAAAGGATCGGGTTGGGTGGATTTAAATACGCTAATAAAAAGCAGCAGGGCCTATTTCATTGAAAATAATCAATACGTTGAAAGTACTTTTGAAGCTAATGACCTGTTAATTAAAGATGGTAGCATATCGTGGAAAGGAGTGTCTGCCGGAAAAGTACTACTTTGTCAGGGCTTCGATGCCCGCGAGAATTCGTTATTCGATTGGCTCCCGTTCAACCCCGTGAAGGGGCAAATTCTCGACGTGACTTTTGAGGACTATTCCGCCGATAAAATCATCAACCAGGGAATTTTCATTTTGCCTTCCCTTAATGAAGGTGAGTATCGGGTAGGGGCCACTTATTCATGGCACGACCTGGATTGGGAATCCACCGAGGACGGACGGGCGTATCTTGAGAACAAATTGCGGCCGCTCATGACGGGAAACTATACCATCAAAAAGCAGCAGGCGGGAATTCGACCGTCGTGTAAAGACCGTCGTCCGTTGGTAGGGATTCATCCTGAACATAAATCAGTTGGTATATTCAACGGGTTGGGCACCAAGGGAGTTACGCTGGCACCCTATTTTGCCAACGAGTTTGCCAATCATCTTTGTCAAAGCAAAGAATTGAATCCCGAAGCGAATATTGCCCGCTATTTTTCGTTATATTACCACTAAAGATAGCATCCTAGCTCAAATGAAGATATTTCTCCAATTCAAGCTCCGGCACCTTGTCGCATTGTTCGCCGTGCTGTGGGCCACCTTGCCCGCGCAGGCGCAACGCTACCCGTCGCAGGAAAAATTTGGTAAGAACCGCATTCAGTACCGCACCTTCGACTGGAAGATATTCCGAACCTCCAATTTCGAGGTTTATCACTACCAGGGTGGTACCAACATGGCGAAGCTCACGGCCCAGTTTGCCGAAACTGAGTTCGATCGAATTACCGAAATCCTTGGTTACACACCTTACAACCGAATCAAGATTTTCCTGTACAATTCGCCCGGTGAATTGCTGCAAAGTAACATGGGACTCGCCACTTTTGGTGACCTCGACGACCAGGAATTAGACCTCGCCCAGTCGCGGGTGGAAATTGCCTTTACTGGCGACCAGATCAGCTTTCGTAAAAAGTTGGTGATGGAAATTTCCCGGTTGTTTGTCTATGATATGCTCTACGGCGGCAACCTCAAAGATGCCCTGCAAAGTTCGCTGTTGCTCACGCTGCCCGATTGGTTCATGTCCGGCATTGCGGCCTACATCGCCGAGGGCTGGACCCCCGAGCTAAGCGATTACATGCGCGATGTGACGCTGAAAAGGCCCATCAAGAAACCAGCGCTACTTTATGGGAAAGACGCGACGTTGATCGGGCTGTCGATTTGGAACTACATCGCTGAGCGCTACGGCAAGGACAATATTTCCAATATCCTGAACCTGACCCGGATTATTCGCACCGAGCAAACCAGCATCACCAGTACCCTTGGTGTACCTTCCTATTCGCGGTTTCTGCGGGAGTGGCAGGAGTTTTATGCTAGTTCCACGGCTCAGGCCAGTAAGGGATACGTAGAGCCAAATCCTAAGTGGACATATCGGCTACACGAATTCAATGAAATTGGCAATAGTGCTTCCATCAAGATGTCGCCCGACAAGAAGTGGATTGCCGTAAGCGAGTTGCACAAAAGCCGTTATAAGGTTACCGTATTTAACCTGGAAACGGGCCGCGACATTGTGGTTCGGCAGGGCGGCATCCAAATTGGCTACGCCCAGCAGAACAGTATGCTGCCCCTGATTGCCTGGACCAAGTACAACACGCTGGCAATGGTGGTCGAAGAGAATAACCGCCAGAACCTCTTCATTTTCGACAAACTCGACACCAAGCGGCCCGTCATCAGAATTAAGCGCAACATCCGGGGTTTAGAACAAATTGTAGCGATGGACGTATCGGACGACGGCACTATGCTCGCCGTGAGTGCCGACAAAGGCGGTAAGAACGACCTTTATCTGGTCAGCGTGTCGCGGGCTTCGGTCATACCATTGACCAACGATCTTTTCGACGACCTCAGCCCGCAATTCGTAGCGGGTTCGTCGCGGCGGGTAGTCTTTACCTCCAACCGCCCCACCGATTCTCTTGGCACCAACCAGGGTAATTACAAAAACATCAAAGCCA